>JABWCP010000004.1 GCA_013360215.1 bacterium
GCTACCAATCAACAACTTGATCGTCGAATCCGTAGCACGCAATACACCCTGATTCATCGTAAACGATGTCGTAAAACGTATCGGCGCTTTTACCAATAAGGTCGAGCTTGTACTATTCAGTGTCGCACTTCCTAATATCAACGAATCACCCGTAAGCACCTGCACACTTCCGCCGCTCATTGCAAGCGTGGAACCAATATTCAACAATGTCCCCGCTGTACCATTGAACAACAATGTCCCGTTTGATGCCGTCGTCGTCCCTGTAATATTATATGTTCCTTGTATGGTTCGGGTGCCGCCGGTTGTTACTGTGGTTACATTACCAGCCCCTGTAATGGAGGAATTGGCATCAATCGTACACGATGTCCCATTGAGTTGTAGTGTTGCGCCTGAAGCGATCGTTATGTCCGCATCCGTAGTAACTAATGCGCTGATAAAGGATGTCACACCGGTTTGAATATCTACAACCGACCCGCTATAAGAATAGAAATCCATCCCGACTTGAAACGAGTTAGCATTTGAAGAACGGCGAAATGTACCATAATTATTAACCCGTGAAGTCGCACCATTAAAGTGGGAAAGCTGAGGAAAACCCGTGCTCGACTTACATTCAAACAGGCCATAGTTATTGATCACAAGACCTGAATCACCGGTCACGGCGTTGCTTGTATTGCCCGACCAATCAATCGTGCCATCATTTACTATCGTAACCCTCTGCAAGCGCAACGTGGACGTGGGATTAAGTGTGAGCGTCTGGCCGCTGCCGACCAATAACTTGATCGTCGAATCCGTCGCACGCAATACGCCTTGATTCATCGTAAACGATGTCGTAAAACGAATCGGAGCATTTACTAATAAGGTTGAACTCGAACCACTTAAAGTGCCGCTTCCTAAAATTAACGAATCACCGGTCAGCACTTGTAAGCTGCCGTTACCGATGGAGAGATTTGAACCGATATTGATCAATGTTCCGCTAGTGCCCCTAAACGCCAGCGTGCCACCCGATGTTGTCGTAGTACCTGTAATATTGTAAGTACCGTTCATATTCACGGTCGCATTACATGTCACATTTCCTGAGCCGGAGATCATACTTCCGGCGTCCAGCGTATGCGTACCGGAGCTATAATTCAATGTTGCGCCGGAAGAAATTAGGTATTTGCCCGCATATGCCGTATCCGTACCGCTAACATTAAGCGTACCATTGGCGACAAATACACTACCATAATTGGTCAAACCACCGCTTATAGAGATAGAGGCGCTTGAAACATAAACGCTGTCATAGTTGACAATCTTTGGAGCAAAGGTAAACGACCCATTTGTCAATCGAATAGTACCATAATTAATTACAGAGGCGGCTGAATACGTACCTGCAATGCCCCACAAAACACCATTTGTGTTGATAGTAATTGTCGAACTGTCAACAAGAACATTTCCCGGATTATAAAGCGTTTGTATTCCGGACGAACCACCAATAATAATCGCTTTTACGCCTGAATAATTTGCATTGTATGTAACAGTATAGTCTCCACTCAACGTAATATAAACCGTATCGCTTGAACCGGGAATGGCATTTTCCAACCAGTTGGACGCGGTACCCCAATTTCCACCGGATGCGTTATTCCATGTTTTTGTACCCGCCAATGTGGTAAATCCGACAGAAAGCATGAGTAGCAGCTTCAGTAAGGCTGATCTCATATATCTTCCTCCTATGATAAAGGCGACGTATTATGTAATAAAAAATATATTAAACGAACCTTGAGAGATGCCTACAAAGTCGCCCTAACTGATCGTGAAATCCATCCCATAAAGATGGGATATACAAGCCAGACATTGAAGAATAGAACTGATGAGGCAAGAACCGATAAAACTTAACTTATAGTTTATACCAAGGCAAAGAAAATGGCATGCTCTACTGAAATACGTATTTCTATGTATAGTCCGATTTTCGTGCTTTTTAAAACAAAAAAACTTAATATTTACAGCGTTTACGATATGGTTCTGTCGTAAATAAACACATACCACATTTCAGGAGAATATCCCATGCGTTTAGTATGGTTGTTTTTGATCACGGTTACTGTACCGATATATGGCCAACTCGATACGACAGAACAAAGCCAAACTAAAACACGCATGGCCGTAGTACCATTTAAAAACAATACCGGTTCAAAACAATTTGAAATTATCACGGCAGGTATCGCTGAAAGCATAACCACCGCGCTTTCAGGCTCAGGAAAATTTGATTTTGTCGAACGCTTGCAGGTAGATAAAGCCCTGTCGGAACAGGATTTTCAGATGACAGATCTCGTGGATTCCAAAACCGTGCAGTCTATGGGTGCTATTCTCGGCGTGGAATACATCATTATCGGCGACTTACAAAAAATCGGCACTCGATTTCGTATCAATGCGCGCCGCATGCGTGTAAGCGACGGCAAACTGGCGGAATCGGCCAGCGCTTCCGGTGAAGAGGATGATTTGTTTGATATGCAGGATGAAGTCGCAGAAAAGCTGATCGAACAGTTTGAACAGCATAATGAAAAATAACGTCTATTCAGCTTTTCATTCGCAAAAAAATCAACAACGATAAAACGCCGAACACCGAATTACCCAACCACGCCGCCGTGACTGGATCCATGGATTGATTGTATCCCATAAAACGACCGGTTTGTATTACACTCCAGTACGCCAAACAGATAACCAACGTAAAAAAAATATTTATCCCTGCGCCGCTTTTTTTACGTGAGGCTGCCAGCGGAGCGCCAAAAAGTACCATAAAAAAACAGGTAAGAGGGTATGCAAACTTAAGCTGATAGTCCGTTTCCCAGCGTTCCGTCTGTGCACCGCCGCGTTTGAGTTTGCTGATAAAATCTCTCAGTTCGATAAAATTCATCTCATCCGGATTTTGCTCTCTGCGCAGGATATCATTCGGATCAAAAAAAAGATCGTGTTTGGCCAGTGTGGGATGTTTGATCACCGTTTCCGTGCTATCGGTAAAACGCCTTTCGACGACATCGCGCAGCATCCATGCCGCTTCCGTACTATCCCATGTCGCTTCACCCGCATCGATGCGAGATATGAGTTTGGTACCATAAAACTGCTGGATGGACATGACGGAAATGATGCGATTTCGTTTGTCAAATTTGTCGATAAACACTTTGGTACCGCTTGGATCATAGATATGGATATCCGTACCAATCACCTTTCGATTAGCTGAAGCGCGTTCGACGTAGGATTTCCATATTTCCGATTTGGTAATATTGGCCGGAGGGACTATCGCCTCACTGATATAAAAATTAACTGCGCTGACCAACAGTGCGAGTACGATAATCGGAAACAGTACGCGATACAGACTTCGTCCGCCGGCTTTGATCGCCGTCAATTCGTTGAAACGCGCCAGGGAACCTATGGAAAAAAGACTGGCCAGCAAAATATCCACCGGCAAGGTGAGCGTGATGATGTGCGGAATAAAGTTAAGGTAATATTCGGCGATTATATTTCCGGGCACTTTGCGGTCAATAAAACGGTCGGCGTTTTCGACATAATTAACCGCTACAAATATCGTCACCATTCCGGCAAGTGCGAAAAATAATACCGAAAGAAATTTTTTGATCAGATAACGATCAAGAATATTGATGCCGGGAAATCTCATATGTGAATTGAAATCAGTTTTTATTCCACGATGGTAAAATCAACTTCGCGTTTATCGCGGTTGACACGGGCAACTTTGATGCGAATCCGATCACCGAGACGAAACGTTGCTTTTCGCCGCTGACCGGTCAGGCGGTAATTTTTTTCGTCAAACACATAATAATCGCCTTTGAGATCGCGCACATGGATAAGCCCCTCGATGAGGTATTGGGATATCTCAACAAAAATACCGTATTGGATCACACCGCTGACGATACCGTCAAATTCTTCGCCCAAAAAGCGTTCAATAAATTCCGCTTGTTTCACCTTGATGGAATCGCGTTCCGCTTCCGTAGCGACGCGCTCCCGATCGGAACAATGCCGCGCCATTTCCGGCAGTTTGGATGACCACCAGGCGATTCGTTCACGCAACATACCCGCGTTATACTCTTTGAGCATGCGATGCACGATCAAATCCGGATAACGTCGGATGGGTGAGGTAAAATGCGAATAATAATCAAACGCTAAACCGAAGTGGCCGATATTTTTATCGGAATATTCCGCTTTGGCCATGGAGCGAATTGCCACTTTTTCGATCAGATTGTCCTCTTTGGAACCTTTTACCGATTCGATCACTTTCTGCACGTGTTTGGGTGTAAGCAAGTCCATGGATTTAGGCAGGTGTGTCGCATGACCGAGCACCTTCATCAGATGTACAAAATTCTCAAACTTTTCTTTGACGGGTTTATCGTGTACGCGATACAGAAAAGGTAATTCATTTTTTTTGCCGCCGAGGCCGATATGTTTGCTGACATATTGATTGGCCAAAAGCATAAACTCTTCGATCAAACGGTGAGCATCCAAACGCTCTTTGCGGTAGCATTCCACCGGAATGCCGTTTTCGTCCAACTTGAATTTGGTTTCCGGTGTGTCAAAATCTATGCTGCCTTCCGCCATCCGTTTTTTAGTAAGCCGTTTAGACAAAGCATACGCATCGGTAACCGCTTTTTTCACTTCCGGTGAAAGATTATCCAAAGGTTTGCCTTCGATGACTTGTTGCACTTCTTCATACGTAAACCGTCGTTTGCTGTGAATAACCGTTTCTACGACATCATAATCCACGACATGCCCTTTGGCATCAATTTCCATAAAACAACTGTACGTGAGTTTATCCTCATGGGGCCGAAGGCTGCACAACTCGTTAGAAAGTTTTTCCGGTAACATCGGTGTCACTTGATCAACCAGATACGTACTTGTTCCACGCTTGTAAGCTTCCCGGTCAAGTGCGGTGTTTTCGCGTACATAATAACTCACATCTGCGATATGTACGCCGAGAAGGGTGTGTCCTTGCGGACCTTCATCTATGGAAATCGCATCATCAAAATCTTTGGCATCAAAAGGATCTATCGTAAAAACCAGTGCTGCACGAAAATCCAACCGCCGTGCGATTTCATCATCCGGTATAGTTGCCGGGATACGCGCACACTCCGCTTCGACCGCTTCCGGAAAATCAAAATGAATATCGTGCTGTTTGACCACCGACAAGACATCGACGCCTTTATCGCCGGGATAACCGATGATTTCTATGATGGCGCCTTCGGGATTCAACGAAGGATCGTCCCATTTTTCCAAGGAAACCACCACTTTTTGTCCGTGTTTGGCGCCATTGGTTTTTTCAGGAGCCACATAAATATCCCGACGCAACCGGCGATCGTCGGGTATGACTACAAAAAAATCTCCGGTACTGTCCACCGTGCCCACGATGCGCGTCCGTGCACGTTCTACGATGCCGATGATTTCGCCTTCGGGCCGCTTACCGGTTCGTTTACGGAGATAGGGAATCATCATCACCGTATCTTTATTCATCGCGGTTTTGAGCCGGGACGGTGAGATGAAAAAATCTTCTTCATATCCTTCGACCGTTACAAAACCCTCACCGGCTTTATTAATCGAAAGTGTTCCCGTCAACGACACGGCACGGGCAAAATACTTGTTACCCTTTTTTCCGATAGACCCCGAAGCAACGAGTTTCTGCAATATACCGTGGGCCTCGTCGTGCTGATCCGCCCGTATATGCAGTTCACGAAGTATATCTTTGGATTTGAAAGAAGACTGCGCGTTACTCTGCAGGAATTGTAAAATTTTTTGTTCTGGCAACAAGGTGTTTTCCGGTTATAAACAACCACCCGATGGGAATATTCCATACAGGATAAGACATCAAATCAAACAGGAAAATATAAGGCGGAATAAAGGCTTACACTAATGTTTTTATTGAAATCTGAATATCCACTGCTAAATTAAATTTACGTTTGTTTGAACGATAATCACCCGATTCAACTCCGCTTATTATGAATTGTAGATTAAGTTGATTCTTCTACATTTTTATGGACACCCACATGCGCGGGTGAGACAATACGCATCCCACTGATCTGTCGTTCCCGCAAAAGCGGGAACCCATCATATAACATCATGATATAAGTCTTCCCACGTTGGGTTCATTTTTTCTATTAATTCGATCTTCCAGGCTCTTCGCCATTTTTTAATTCGTTTTTCACGAGTGATGGCTTCTCGTATGTCATTAAATTGTTCGAAATACACAAGCGTATGAACCTTATACCGTGAAGTAAATCCGGGAACAATTTCGTTTTTATGTTCATACGTGCGTCGTATTAGGTTATTCGTCACGCCCGTATAGAGCGTACCGTTACGTTTGCTGGCGAGAATATATACGTAATATGATTTCATTGAAAAAATTTGATTCTATTCTTGTCTTGTGGACACCCGCGTTCGCGGGTGAGACAATGCCAGAGTCTTCTGTCGTTCCCACGCATGCCCCGAGCAAAGTCGAAGGGAAAGCGGGAACTCACAACCATCTGTAAGTATGTAGAAACTATAATGCCAATCCTCAGTACAAACTTCAATCCTTCACACAACGAATGGAAAACCCGTCACCTTTACTGTCCCTTTTCAGATAGGCACTGCGGGTAACACTGTAGACGGTCAGATTCAACGCGTGATCTGTATCGCTCTCCGACGAGGACCAGAAGTTAGCGATGCCGCCGAGGTAGTTGTAAGGGCCGTAGCGGTCTCGACAACCGCCGAACAAAACGTGAAATGAGCAATCGCTGGTCTTAGTTAATTCGGAATAGGCCCCCTCTCTGTCTTCTCCAATGAATTTCAGCATTTGTTCGAACTCACTCTTGCTAGGCAAATGCCAGCCTTTCGGTACCGCTCTCTTGGCCGCTTCCCAAGTGTACAGCTTTCCGTATTTCGCACAGTTGGATATCTTGTCGTCATAGCAGTATGTACCCTCGCCGGCATCATAGTTCAGATTTTTCGCCATCCAGACCTGATTGCCGATCTCCACGGTTTTGTAAGTTCTCCCGTCCCGCGGGTCAGTAAAACTGCCGATTTTTGACTCACTCTTTTTCGTCGCATTCAGAATCATATTCGCAGCGAATTCATAATTTTTGTTATTCACCGCATCCACGAGCGTGATCTTGTCTATCATCAGCTTCTGATCGGCGCTGAAGAGAAGCGTCGCATTCAGGTCAAGTATGGACTCGTTGGCACGAAGCGTCTTCGCGTCTTCGCGTCTTCGCGCTGTGCATAGATTTTGGAATTGACCGTATTCTGAATGGGATTCTTGTCGCAGGAATCTATTTCTTGCGCCTCAATCACCGTGACCGGGAAATATCCGCCGTCCACATTGTATGTACCGAGTTTGACCGATAGGCGATCCTTGAAGACATTGTATTTCTTGGAGGTGATGGCCGCGACTTCGTCCAAGAAGGCTTTCTTGCTTCGCGCTTTAAGCACTTCGTATTCATCGTCAACCTGTTTACGCCTTTGGTTATTGTTATACAGCCGCGTATTATATTCCTGCTGAGTTTCGAATTCGCCTCTCGGTGTCTCGTCCACCGCCAGCGTGATAGCTTTTTGTTTCTGCTCGTCGAAATCTATTTCTACTTTCGCCATCTTATCCTGAAGTTCACCGATGCGTTCGATGGCTTGAAGAAGCGTTATGCCGTAGCCTATCGTTACCTGTTTTTTCTTTTCTTCTACGATTCGGGCGAGAAGCTCCTGCTTGCGTTTGTTTTCTTCTATAGTTTTTTTCTGCTCTTCCAACCGTCTTGCCTCTTCGATTTCGGCCAGTTTTTTCTTTTCTTCAAGCGCAGACATCTGAGCTTTGAGTTCTTGCTGTTTTTTCAGATTTTCCAATCTGGCTTTTTCGTTCTTCTGATCTTCGAGTTGTTTGTTCTGATTTTGCAGTAGGGCGAGTTCCTTGGCCAGTACGTCTTCGGAATTCACGTTCTGAGCGGCTTTGGTGATGAAGACAAAATCACCCTCGCCGAGTAGGTTGCCGAATTGCGGGTTTTGTTTATGATTGCGATCGACGGCGTCACTGAAAACCTTCTTTGGAATGTATAGTCCGAGTTCGGAGGCAGTGATGTAGTTTTCAGTCTGTTCGAGTTTTTCGATCAGGCGACCGGTGAAGACGGAATGGCCTTGAGGCCCGCCATCAAGCACCTGTTCGCTTTTGCCTCCGGCGGTGAGTACCTGTCGGACATTGGATGCGGTGATGGACTTGAGGTAGCTGTAGTCCACAGTTTTTTCTTTGACTTCCGCACCGCGCTTGAGCAGAGTGCCGGAATAACAAGCATCCATCACATAAAAAATATGCTTGGCTTTCAGCGTCTTTGAGATGTTATCGCGCAATTCGACCATGGAGACGTTTTTATACATCGCATCGTCACTGAAAGAGCCATCGGATGGAATGATGAATCCGACGTCTTCGCCGCCGATGCCGTTTTGGGTATATCCGTGGCCCGCAAAGAATACAAAAATCGCATCGTCCGGACCTGTCTTCGACAGATCGCCCTGAAGAGTTTTCAGAATACTCTCTTTCGTGGCGTTTTCATCATAAAGCTCATAGAATTTGTCGAAAACGAATTTGTCTGAAAGAAGTTTCTTTATGCCTTTGGCATCACTGACGGCGTTTTTGAGTTGTTGATTGAAATCCAAATTCTTATAGCGGTCAATGCCGATAATGACCGCGTAGGTTTTCTGGTACAGTGTGAGTTCCTGTGGAATTCCCTTTTGGTCTTTAGCGATAAGTTTTAGACCGCGCGTATCCTGGGCAAAAGCCGCGTCGGACACAAGAAGAATCAGGAGTAAGAAACGATTCATGTCACCCCCCCCGTTTGAATTGAGTTAAAAACGATTTTGACTGATATTGTTTGGCTGATATTGTAGTATCAATTGGCTAAAATGTAAGCGATGAAATGGCTGATTTCAAAGGAATTTTCCATCGAAAGGAATAGTTAGGTTTGCAGCTAATGGACACCCGCGTTCGCGGGTGAGACAATACCAGAGTCTTCTGTCGTTCCCATAACTTGCCCCAAGACCTCGGCGTGAGTCACGCCATAGGCGTGATCGAACGCCAGCCGAGAGAAAACGCTTGTCATTATAAATTTGATTCTTTGGTCTTGTCATTACAAATACGCGGTTCTTGATAATAAAAAACCGCCGGGTATTAATATCACACCCGGCGGCTCTAAAATTTTGGTTTGAAAGTAAGTTATAGTTAGAAACGTAAACCCGGATGCCGCTTATGATAATCCGTCGCATCTTGGTATTGTTTGGCTAACGCTAAAATTTCAGCTTCACCGAAAAGTTTTCCCATAAAACACACGCTGGTTGGAAGATTACGTTCTGTAAATCCGTTAGGTACGACCACACACGGATGACCGGTCAAATTGGTAAGTATCAGGTTGTCGCCTTCAAACGGAGGAGCGATATATACATCTATCGTGTCCATCAGGCTTTGCATATCTTGAATAAGCTGAGTACGAATGCGATTGGCTTGAATATATTCAACCGCCGGGATAAAGCGTGAAGCACGAAACACAGTGGGCCATGCGTTTTTTATTTGCCGAACAAGTTGATCATCCTTACCGCTGCGCGTCAGTTCGTCAAAAGCCGCCCCCGCCTCCGCCGATAAGATGATCGCCATATCATACACCGGATATTGCGGCAACTGGATCGGGGTCAATTTTGCACCCAGTTTTCTCAATACAGCCAGCGTCGTATCGTAATAGGCTTTGCGCGTAGAATCTCTATCCATATCCGATTTCAGATACCCGATACGCAGATTGCTGATTTTCAAAGAAGCGTCGTAATTGAATGCCGCATCCACCAAGGTTTTATCCAAACCGTCCGGTCCGTACATAGCATTAAATATCAGTGCACAATCTTCCGCTGAACGTGCGATAGGCCCGATCTTATCCATTGACCAACTAAGTGCCATAGCACCATAACGACTTACACGACCATATGTCGGTCGCAGACCGCTCGTTCCGCATTCCGTCGAAGGAGATACGATCGAACCCCAGGTTTCAGTCCCGATTGCGAAAGGCAGCAATCCGGCTGAAACCGCCGACGCGGAGCCGGCCGATGAACCGCTTGATCCGCGTGTCGTATCCCAAGGATTACGCGTTTTACCGCCGTACCACACATCACCCCAAGCCAATTCGCCCATAGTTAATTTAGCAACAAGTACCGCTCCCGCTTCTTCCAATCTACGAACAACCGTCGCATCTTCGTCAATGAGTTGCTCTTTATATGGTACAGAGCCCCATGTCGTCTTATAACCTACCGTCGCCAGGAGATCTTTGACGCCGTAAGGAATGCCGTGCAATGGGCCGCGATATTTGCCTTGAGCAATTTCGGCGTCGGCTTTGCGTGCTTGTTTGATAGCTAATCCTTCGGTGATCGTAATCACATTTTCGAGTTTGGGCCCGTAACGTCGCAAACGATCTAAAAACATTTTGGTCAACAATTCAGACGTAACCTTTTTGTTTTTGATAAGCCACGCCAACTCACTGACCGAATAATACGCGAGATCCTCCAATGCCGGCGGCGGTATCACGTTATCCAAACGCGCCGGTTTGAATGATTTTTTATCCTGATCTATTTTAAATCCGACGGGGATAGGATTGAACTGCAACGCCGGCGCAACGGAATTATCCAGTTTGATTTTTCGCATCGCTTCGTAGTTACCCAGCTGTTCCTGCAGAGACTCCAGCATCGAATCACGCTTGGCCTCGTTGAACTGCAATCCGAAAAGTTTCTCGGCGTGAGCGATCATATCTTTGGTTAGGGTTATTTTACCCTTTTCCTGCAATACCATACCAAGCAAAAGCACAGCGGTTATCGCGGAAATAAATAAAACGATCCGGCGAGTCGGTTTCATACAAAATCCTCATTAGATTTGGATAGAAAAATATACGAATACCTTAGATAAAACAAAGCCTCTTATTGTAAACGAATAATTTATTAGCAAATGGTAATCTGTCACGAAAGCTGATTAACGTTTTTTGGGCTTTATAAGCTCCGCAAAAACGGATGCCCTGCGATATGTTCAAAAAAAACGCTCGCAAAGTCGCAAAGCATTAAAAAGGTTAGCATGCTTTTCTCTTAGCACCTTGGCGAGAATAGCCACTTCGTTTCTCTTACAGACAATACTCTGGTGTGACGCCCGGAATTTAGCATTCTCTAGTATATTTTAGAAGGGCTCGCTTATTTATTCGAATAATCCGCCAACCCACATGCGAAATCCACCCCACGCTTCGCGCCAACTCATCCATTTCTCTGAATCCAAGTCCGAAGTTATAACTGGTCGTTTATCATGATCGGCTATTTTGATGATTGAGCGAGCCACGGTTTCTGTTTGACCGGCCATAATTTTAAAACTCACAGGCGCTTTGTATAATTCATCCGTTGTTTGATGGTAGTAATTCATAAAGTATTCCATACCACTTTTCATTTCACTGATCGGAAGACCGCATGCAATGTGGATGGACGGAATACCTGCCCTAGCGAATACTACCGCATCGCTGCGATAAAAAAACGAGGGAATCGTATTAGACCCCACACGCACACCGGACTCATCGGCCGCATCTTCGATGAAATCACCCATATTATTGTATTCCGCACCAAGTAAAGTGACATAAGGTTCTTCGGATTTATAATAATACCCCGTGATGTCCAAATTGATATTGGCAATAATTTGGGATTGGGGTATCGGCAGATGATCGGTAAAATATTGCGATCCGATAAATCCCATTTCCTCTGCGCCGGTTGCAACAAAAAGTACACTACGCCGGGGTTTTGTTTGCGATGAATACAACATTCGCGCCGCTTCCAACATAGTCGCCACTCCGGACGCATTGTCTAACATACCATTACAGATGGAGTCCCCGTTGATTTTTTTACCAACACCAATATGGTCATAGTGTGCGGTTACGACGATATATTCGTTGGCCAGATCCGTACCTTCTAATTTGCCGATCACATTGGCGCTTTTAAGCCAGTATCCGTCTATACGCGTATTAATTCTGACCGGTGCGGTAAGCTTCATCACAGGCTCAATACGTTCTTGTGTTATGTTGAAATAACGTTGAATGAAGGCGTATCCGTTCTGTATAGATATCCAAAAAAAATTATCAGAAAAAGGCCGATACACCTCTGAATACGATGCAGAATTGAATCGTTTTTTATTTGACCCCGGGTTGTTCTCCAGCAAAACAAGTCCCCGTGCACCACGGGTTCTTGCCCAAGATGCCAACTGCATGTGATCATAATTTAAAGGTTCACCAAGACGCGTACGATCAATCAGTGACGGCTGGAGCGCAACGACGATTTTACCGTGAACATCATTTCCACCGTATGCATCGTACGATTTTCCGGGCCCATCAATGCCATATCCCAGAAAAACCATGTCACTCTCGATTTCAGATCTTTTCTCCGGCACTTCATAGGTCGAAAAATCGGTAAGATAACGCAACGTATCCTCATTGATAATAACATACGAAGAGGCGTTGATGCGCCCGCGCGGCAGAAGAAACGGTTGTAAGTAGCTCGTACCGATAAACGGGCTTAAACCGATGTTTTGGAATTGATTTTCAATGTAGGATGCTGTTTTTTGTTCGCCCTCATAACCGGCTCTGCGTCCGCGCATGCTATCGTGCGACATGGTCATTACGTGATGTTTCAGTCGCGTCGTATCGGCGGACATGTTTTTGGTTTGGGCTACAGATGTCCAAGCTAATGCTGATATAAATTGCAGACATATAAAAACAATGACCCTCGTATGCGCCATGTATTCTCCACTTTTAAAAAAATTAACCCGCTTGTTTTTGAAGCGGGTTGTATAAAAATATTTTATTAACCAAGATTACGATTTTTTCCACTTGATCGTACAGCCGATAGCTTTGGTGAATGTCGTACTCGGCTTTTGGCCTTTGAGTAGAGCATCCACGGCCCACTCGACGTATTTATTTTTTGCCGCCGATGCGTTTTCGGTGTTTTCATCAATAGCACCGATATAAGCCACTTCTAATCCGGCGGATGTTTTTTGGAGAACATACATGTGCGGAGTGCGCGTTGCGCCATATGCACGAGCTATGTTTTGCGTTTCATCTACCAAGTATGGAAACGTATAACCTTTTTCTTTGGCACGGGCGATCATATTTTCATACGAATCTTCAGGATATCCTACCGGATCATTAGGATTGATCGCAATCACCGGATAACCAAGCGGTCTGTATTTTTTATCCAGCGCCATGATACGTTCCTCATAGGCTTTGGCATAAGGACAATGATTGCAGGTAAAAGTAACGATAAAACCTTTAGCGTCTTTATAATCGGCAAGCGACACTGTTTTCCCGTCTATATTTTTCAGACGAAAATCTATCGCTTTATCGCCGACGTTATAACCCTGAGCTAACAGGGAAATCTGAAAAATCATCGCGATGAGGGATAACCAAAGAAAACGTTTCATGGTTCATTGCCTTTCAATAAAATGAAATATGCTTTGTTTTAGATCGTCATAGGATTCAAATTTTCGCTCGATGAGTTTACGTTCACCGGTGGAAGGGCGAATCAACAGCGTAGCCGGTATCGCACCGCTCCAGTCGTGGTGCATCCGATTGATATACACATTGGCATCCGATTCGTCCAGAAGAATCACCGGCGCTTTCAATCGCTGTTTGATCACAAACGGTTTTACCTTGGACTCCAGTTGTGAAGCAAAATCCAAACTGACTAACATAACCGATACGTTTCTTTTCTCAGATTTATAATTCGCAGCATTTTGGTATAACGAATCAAACAGCGGTAATTCCTCAATACAAGGACTGCACCACGTAGCCCAAAAATTGACAACAAGGACACTGTCCCTATTAAGCATTAATCGTCGTTCAAGTTCAGGCAGTGACACTTTTTCCACTTGTCCCATTACAGAACAAGTTATCAACCACAGTAAAAGAAAATTCCGACGCATTTTTTATCAGGGATTTAATAAAACCAGGCAAGGCACAGGATGTGGCTTGCCTGACAATTTATTATACAGGAGCTGGTGTTTTTACGTTAGCGGTTACGAAAAAGTTTCAATCCCTTAAAGCGCTTCGACGCAGGATTTCAGTTTAATCAAATCCCCGTCTTGAAGTTTTTAGAATACCCCCTTCATCAGCGGCATCATCAGTTTGAAAAGGAAGGTGTGGAAGGTTACGTGAACTGTCGCGGTCATTTGTGTATGAGTACCATCGATCTCAATAAATTCGGTCTTGATGACAGATCGCATACTTTGATGATCCAGTGTGCCGTGAAAACGTTGATATTTTTCTTTAAGCGTTATTTCTTCGATCATCTCGATGGTACGACCGCGTTCTTCATACACATGCTTTGCTTTCGCGCCGACCTCTCCCTGCGTACCACAGATCGGTTCTAACCGCTTAAATCCGGTAAGCCACAGAAGTAAATTGGCGGGATTATCAAAAAACGTTCACACTTCTTTTACCGGGCGACGAATCGAAACGCGGCTAATGATCGTCACACTAAAATTCTTTTATGATTTGGACTCCGAAAGGTGACTGTTTTTATAACCGTACATAAAATACACCGAAAGCCCTACAGCCATCCATATAAAAAAGACAAACCAGCTTTTGACGGGTATTTCGATCATCAGGTATAAACAACACATCATGCCGAGTATCGGTATGAGAGAATAGTTTCGCACAAACGTAAGCACCGCCATCACAACGGCGATAACCATAAAAATGAGGAACAACACTTCCTGATACGCTTCGTTGCCGATATGCGTCATCGCGCTGCCGATACGATCGGAAAAGAAATATATAAAAACCAGCAACAGCAAAGGCACAATCCATTTACCATTGATATAAGGCAAATGGAAACGGTTATCATCCTGTTCCTTTTTCGCCGGCAAAAGTAATACGCCGCCGCATACTAAGACAAATGCGAACAGTGTCCCGATACTCGTCAGGTCGGTAACGATGCCGCCTTCGATAAAAAGCGCAGGAATCGCCACGATCACGCCGGTGACAATCGTTGCAAAGCCGGGTGTATGGTATTTCGGATGAATCTCGGCAAATTTTTTAGGAAGCAGCCCGTCACGACTCATACTCATCCAAATGCGCGGCTGGCCGATCTGAAACACCAAAAGAACACTTGTCGCCGCCACGACGGCGCTGAACGAAATAATATACCCGAGTTTTTCCATCTGGATTTTTTCAAACACATACGCGAGCGGATCCGATACGCCTTGAAATTCTTTGTAATTGACCATACCCGTGATCACCAATGTTGTGATCACATAAATGATCGTACAAATGATCAGCGAATACATCATACCGCGCGGTAAATCCCGTTTGGGATTGGAACATTCCTCCGCCGTAGTGGAAATCGCATCAAAACCGATATATGCAAAAAACACGGCGGATACGCCTTTGAGCACGCCCGTAAAATCATTGGGCATGAACGGTGTCCAGTTATCCGTATTAATATAAAAAACACCGACTGCGATCACGACAAATAGCACCAACAATTTGAGAGCAACCATCAGATTGGCACTGTTTTTACTCTCTTTGATACCGACATAAGCCAAAATCGTAATTAAAATGACGATTATACAAGCCGGTAAATTCATCACTACTTTCAGACCCGCAAAACTCGGAGCCATAGTCCAAACTAACTGATCGGTCGGCAAGTTATTCCGAAGTGCATCCTGGTAAATGTTACGTGCCGTCTGGTAATCCACCGTAAGCCACACCGGAAGATGCAAACCAAGCCCTTCCAGAAGATTATTGAAATAACTGCTCCAGGAAATCGCCACGACGATATTACCGATGGCGTATTCCAGTATCAGCGCCCAGCCGATAATCCATGCGATAACTTCGCCAAATGTGACGTACGAATAAGTATAAGCGCTACCGGCTACGGGAACGCGGCTTGCAAACTCCGCATAACATAAAGCGGTAAACCCGCACGTCACAGCCGTGATCAAAAACAAAAAAATCACGCCGGGTCCGCCGTCATACGCGGCTGCACCGATCGTGGAAAAAATACCGGCGCCAATCACAGCCGCGACACCAAGCGCCGTAAGATCCCGTACACCAAATGTTTTGGATAGATGCGGCGTATGCGCGTCGGAAATACCCTCCTCGGCTTCGCGCATAATTTTATCAATAGATTTTGTCCTGAAAAGCGAATTTGCCATGCGATTTACTTTACACTATGTTGAGAAATTGAGATTGGATTACAGAAAAGCGTTGGGCATTGTACATATTTTATCATCCTATATCAAGTAGAGATTAGATCGCTTAAAGTTTAATCTCCAATTAAGTGTGCGCGTTTTTTTAACATTAAAGCTTTTTAACTATGACGCAACGATCGATTTTAGCAATTTATTATCATAAATCACGGTAAATGCATCGCATAATGTAACATAATCTATGTCGGAAACGATTTTAACGCTTATCATCAGTGTATCACTTTTTGCATTGGTATTTATCCCTTACCTTTGGTACACCAACAAAAAACGAGCGCGTTTCGAAGCCAAAAAAAGGGAAGCTATCACACTGGGGCATGATAAACCGGTAGCCCAGCATCCCTTGATCGATCAATCCCGCTGTATCGGTTGTGCGGCCTGTGTGATCGCCTGCCCCGAACATGCACTGGGCATGATTGATGGTTTGGCGGAACTCGTTTACCCGGCCAAATGTGTCGGCCATGGCATTTGTGCCGAAGCGTGTCCGGTGTCCGGCATTCGTATCGTACTCGATCCGACCAAATCCACCACAGAATTACCTTTGTTAGATGAATCGTTTCAATCCAATATACCTAATCTTTTTTTGATCGGTGAATTAGGCGGTATGGCGCTTATACGAAACGCCATTTTTCAGGGCCGTTCTGTGATCGAATATATTACCGAAAACGTACGAAATACCGATTCTTCATCCACATCGTCCGATATTCACGATGTCGTCATCGTAGGTGCCGGTCCTGCAGGACTCAGTGCAGGACTGACGGCCAAAAAGAACGGATTAGACTATGTGCTTCTCGAAAAAGAAACTCAAGCGGGCGGGGCTATTTTGAGTTATCCGCGTCAAAAACTTGTAATGACGACATCGGTGGAAATTCCGCTTTACGGATTACTCAAACAGCGTGAGTTATCCAAAGAAACTCTGCTCTCCATGTGGAATGACATTATCCAAAAAACCGATTTAGCTGTCCGCTGTGATGAAAAAATAGTGAATGTAAACTGTGAAAATAAAATTTTTACCGTGTACACAGCCGCCGGGCATACATACCGGTCACGCCACGTTGTCTTGGCGCTCGGTCGCCGAGGTACGCCCAAAAAACTACAAATTCCCGGAGAAGATTTGCCAAAAGTGGCATACCAACTTCTTGAAACCGTACGCTACAAACATAGCCGTTCACTGGTCGTGGGGGCAGGCGACAGCGCGATCGAAGCCGCACTTGCTTTATCCAAACAAACCGGGGCCGAAGTCACTTTGATCAATCGCGGTGGAGATTTTTATCGTGCCAAACCTAAAAATCAAGATCGTATCCGTGACGCGGAACGGGATCAGAAAATAAAAATTTATTACCAATCTCATGTTTTACAAATTGATCCGACGTCGGTACTTATTCAGGCATCGAACGGGCCGGTATCGGTAGAAAATGATTTTGTATTTATTTTTGCCGGCGGTGAAATGCCGACTCCGTTCCTTAAACAAATCGGGATCGAATTCATTCAAAAATCCAAGGTGATCGCAGCATGAATAAACGAATGCATCGCTGGTACATCCTTTCGATGACAGTTGCAGGATTCATCGTTGTTTTCAGTATCGGAATTTACGGCTGGGATTATTACGGCACACCGCTTCCTTTGCGACCCGATCATGCACAACACGGATTATTAAGCCCTACCGGTTTTTGGGGCCACGGGATGGGTTTCATCGGTGCATTCCTTATGACATTCGGCGTACTATTGTATTCCTTACGAAAACGAGCCCGATGGATGGCTGCTGTCGGGCAGATCAAACACATACTTGAACTGCATATTTTTTTGTGCCTTCTCGGACCTGCATTGATCGTGTTTCATTCCGCATTCAAGTTTGGTGGTATTATCGGAGTAAGTTTTTGGTGTATGGTGATCGTCGTCGCAAGCGGGGTTATCGGTCGCTATCTATATCTTCAAATTCCAAAAACCATTACAGGTCGGGAAATCACACCAATCGAATTGGAAAAGCAAATCACCACACTGCGTGATCGCTTGCAGAAAGATGACGGCATAGAAGAAGATCTTTTACAGCGTTTAGACGCGCTTTCCGCCGCATTTACAAAAACCTCGCGACTCTCGATCATTCGTGCTTTTCCGGCAATGATGATACAAAACATACGTCACGATGCGCGGGTTCGCACCCTACTTCAGGAGTTTGAAAAAAACCGTAACCCGCTTTCGTCAGACGCCCATACACGACTGACCTTGAAAGCGCATCTGCAACGCCAATTGGCCAATCTCACGCTTACACAAAAAATGTTTCGGTACTGGCACATGTTTCACCTTCCGTTTGCCGTAGTCATGTTCATCATCATGATAGCTCATATAGTGACGGCTTTTTTATTCGGCTACGGATGGATTTTTACGTCATGAGGCGACTATGAATAGTAACGTACATTATTTGCTATGGTTTGTCGCTCTTTTCACATCTCTGATCCTGAGCGCCGTCGCCTTAGACGGATTATTGCATTACCTGAATATGGCGTGGGTAGGACGCTATTTGGGAATCATCGGAACTGTGACTTTATTGATTTCCTTTTTGTATAGCGCACGAAAACGAAAATTGGTTAGCCGTGGCAATATGCCGTCATGGCTGCGCTCACATGAATACCTTGCGTGGTGCGGAACCATGATGATTCTCGTGCATGGCGGTATTCACTTTAATGCATGGCTACCCTGGTATGCATTGATCGCGATGGTGATCGCTGCTGCAAGCGGACTTATCGGGAAGCTTCTCATGCGACGGTCACAAGATTTACTGACGGAAAAAACAAAAGATTTACGGCAAATCGGTTTGTCCGATACTGAAATTCGTGAGCGAATTTACTGGGATGCATTGACTTTTAGTCTTATGCGTAGATGGCGCTCGGTTCATATACCGGTTACACTTATGTTTGCTATACTTTCAATTTATCACATTATAGCCATTCTGATATTTTGGTCATGGCGATGAAATCAATTTTATTCTTCAGTATTACAGCTGCCGCGGTTGTTTTTATGTTTCTATTATTAAAGGTTCCTCACAGTATGATGAATCCCGGCGAACTTACGGAAGCCCATGCCAAACAAGAACACGAATGTTTTTCATGCCATATCCCGTTTCGCGGGGTTTCAGCCGACAAATGTATGAGTTGTCATCGCCTTGACCATATCGGTGTGGATTCGCTCAGCTCCGTTTCCTCCATTCTCAAAAAAACCGCTTTCCATGATAAGCTTCAAAAAAATCAATGCATTGATTGTCATACCGACCATCAGGGGCGTACTTCTACCAAACCGCGATTTGATCATGCCTTGCTGACGTCCGAAATGGTCGGACAATGCCGAACCTGCCATGCTTCACCAAATTCACCCATGCACTTGGATTCCACACGAGCTTGTTCCCAATGTCATGTCACGACGCTCTGGAGTCAGGTACACTTTGCACATGAAAAATTGAACGGAACAACACGAGAAGCTTGTACACCATGCCACTTAAAACCGAACACCTCGCTGCATCAATCTTTTTCGAATGATTGCGGGACGTGCCACACCGTCAATGCGTGGACTCCGGCCACATTTGCTCATGAATCGTATTTTAGATTGGACGGCGATCACCAAAGCCCCTGCGTAATATGCCATGTGCAAGATAATTTCCAGACCTATACCTGCTATGGTTGTCATGAGCACTCAAAAGAAAAGATTGCTCGCGAGCATCAGAAGGAAGGTATTCGTGATTTTCAGAAATGCGTTCAATGTCATCGCAGCGCCAATAAACATGACATAGAGAATAAGTCCTCTAACGACAAAAACGCACGTGGAGAGAAAGATCATGATGATGATTAGTGCAAATAAGTTTTCGGCTCGACCCGATCAAAAATAAAATCGAATATCAGATGATACATCATTCAAAACAACTTTGGGTCCTTATCGCCGGACTGGGGTTACTGGGTATAGCGCTATGGCAAACCAACGAAGCGTCAGACACCATACCGCCTGGAGTATCGCCATCTGCATCATCATTCTCGTGGCAAAATACTCCTCAAAACTCACAGGTGAATGTAGAATTCACAAACGACGTTCAAGAACTCAACCGCTACTTGAATCGTCATCCTGACGATACCGAACATTGGATTCAGTTGGGTAATTTACTGTTTGATAACGGTAATTTTGCAGATGCCGTAAAACCATACACGGAAGCCTTGCGTTTACAACCTGAAAACCCCGACGTCCGAACCGACCTCGGCGTGTGTTTATTTAATACCGGCATGAATGATGAAGCCATTCTGCAGTTTGAACGTGCTTTACAATATGCCCCCGACCACATCACGGCGACATTCAATCTGGGAATAGTGCACGCGCGCATGGGGCGCACTCAGTCCGCTGTGCAATACTGGAGAAAGACAATACGCTTAGGTCCGGATACCGATATGGGAAAAAAAGCAACGCGTGCCCTGACCGATGCGGGATATAAACCATAAACATGAAACACTTTCTACATACTATATTATCGGTGATGACGGCGTGGTCGCTTCACGCACAGTTTTCTCCGGGTGATTTGGCTTCGTCGCATAAACAACTCGAAGGCATTCAGCAATGTACGCAATGCCACGACCTCGGCAAAAAAATAGACGACGCACGATGTCTTGATTGCCATACCTTGATAAAAACCCGCATCGCAAACAATAAAGGTTTTCACGGTTCGACTGAAACCAAAAACAAAGCCTGCATCGAATGCCATCATGACCACCTCGGACGAGACTATGCGATGATCCAATGGAAACCATCCCGAGAGAAATTTGACCATAAACAAACCGGATATATCCTCGAAGGAAAACATCAAACGACCCAATGTGAAGTTTGCCACAAAGAGGCCTTCATCAAAGATAATGCGGTGCGCGCACGAACCGGCGACGGGTTACTGCTCAACAAAACCTTTTTGGGTTTATCGCAAGATTGCCGTTCATGCCACTTTGACGAACACCGTGATCAGTTTGACCAATGTTTGAATTGCCACGATTTTAATGATTGGAAAAAATCTTCAGACAAAATTTTTGACCACAACAAATCAAAATATCCGCTCACGGGATTGCACACCAAAGTATCCTGTAAAAAATGCCACACTTCTGTTGCCGACCCGCGTCAAAAAGCCGATCATAAAACAGACGAAACCTACTTCAAATACCGGCCGCTTCAGTTTGCCAATTGTACACCATGCCATGCCGATCCGCATCAAAACCGATTCGGCCAAGATTGTCAAAAATGCCATTTGACGGTTTCGTGGAAACAAATAAAAAACGCCTTATTTGATCACCGGCAAACGCGTTATCCTCTGGAAGGCCTACACATCACAGTGCGCTGCGAAAAATGCCATCAACCGGATACAAAAAAAGCCGCCGTCTATAAAAATATGAATTTTTCTAACTGTACCGATTGCCATACTGACGCGCATGCCGGTCAATTAACTCAGCGATCCGATCAAGGCCGTTGCGAAACCTGCCATGATGTCAACGGTTTCCGTCCGTCGCGTTTTACGATCAGCATGCATGCAACCGAGAGTTCCTATCCGCTTATCGGCGCTCATGAAAAAACAGATTGTAATAAATGCCATATCAAAGCCAATGCGTCTGAATTTTTACGTCGAACCGGTATCCGACCTCGCGTTGACAGCGCGCATGTCATCCTGAAATTCAAAGAAAAAACATGCCAATCGTGCCATATAGATATTCATCGCGGGCAATTTGCAGATAAACTAAAAAGTAATGATTGCGACATCTGCCACAAAACCACAACATGGAAAGACATTGTTTTTGATCATCAAAAAAATTCTGATTTCAAATTAATAGGAAAACACGAAAAAACACCGTGTGAAAAATGCCATCCTTTGGTAGATGTGGACACGGAGATAAAACGCACATTGTACAAACCGATACCGACATACTGCGAGCACTGCCACAACGATATTCATGAAGGTCAGTTTGCCGAATACAAAACCATGACGCCTTCGCATCCGAAAACCGATTGCGCTAAGTGCCATTCTAACGACGCTTTCAAGCCGGCAATTTTTGATCACGAAAAGCAGTCTCAGTTTCCGCTAACCGGCGCTCACATCAAAGTGGAATGCGCCAAATGCCATATTCGTGCACGGATTACGTCGGACACACTAAATGTAGTCTACAAACCCATCAGTACCGAGTGCGCGGCATGCCATCCGGATCAACACGAAGGAGTGTTTCAACAACGATGAACCGAAGCCTTATCATCGCGGCTGCACTACTCAGTATGGCCGCCTATTTACCGCAACCGGATCCCGAGTATACGGCGTGGACTTACGCACGCCCTGCCGCGGATACACCGTATGTAAAAATACCGCATAAGCCGTTTGACATTCCGTGCGATGCTTGTCACACCACGACGACGTGGAAAACATTAAAATCTAAAATCGAATACGACCACACCAAAACAGGGTTTCCGCTTGTCGGCGCCCATCTTCAGACGGCATGCAGCCAATGCCATGGCGGCGGTGTGTTTCGTTCGGCCATTCGCGAATGTTTCATATGCCATGCCGATCCGCATCAGGCACAACTTGGATTGGAGTGTGAGCGGTGCCACACGGAGTATGCGTGGGCGCCTTCGATTTTTAAACATGAGGATCAAAATTTATTCATGTTCGGCGCACACAAAGGTCTAGATTGCGCCGGCTGCCATAAAAACCTCATCACGTTTGCAATGCCCAACGTGCAGGAGTGCGGCGATTGCCATATCCCGCTCGGCGCAACCACCGATCATAATGCGTACAAATCCATCGGCGACTGCATGGCCTGCCATAACATGAACGGCTGGAGTAATTATCCGCATGCCGACGAATGGTTTTCTTTGACCGGGCATCATCGCCGAAGCTGCGAGACATGCCACAAGCAGATACCCAACTATACGACCTATACATGCCGGGACTGTCATCGTTTTGATCATAAAGGGGAAGGGGACGATGATGATTAGATTTTTAAACCGAGTCATCGTTATCATATTAATCGCGTACCTATTTGTAAAAGACGGCCGTTCGCAATCTCTCACAGGCAACAAAAAGCCTTTTATTGCACGATTTTCTTCCGGATGGAATTATTATTCCCGCGGCGCTTCGCTCAATCCGCAGCTAAGCGAGTTTACACAGTATGCGATGCTCAATTATCGCACGCTCGATGACAGTAATAGAATTATCTGGCAAATACGTACCGATATTTACCAAAAAGACGCCGTAACACAAACTCGTCTGCGAAATCAAAACGAGCCGTTTGATCACCGAACGGTAATTCGTCAAGCCTACGGATCTTATACACTACACGATGGCGAAGTCAAACTGGGGCGCTTCGTCCCGCTCGGCACCCATACCGACGCTTATCCCATCAATGGTCTCGGCGCCGAAAATACACGTATCACCTCGCGGTGGAGAGGCTCTGTTTATGGCGGGAAAATTTTTGATGAATACGACAATCGCCCTGAAGGCATCGGCTATAGTACGGGCGGAAGTCTGACGTATGACCAAACCCGGTGGCAAGCCGGAGCCGGATTGAGCGCTGAACAACTGCGCAATACCCGTCTTACCAAAGCTTATCTTTTCGGTGAATACCGACCTTCCTACACATGGCGCATCGTATCTAACAATCAATACGTAGTGAACAAAGCGCTGCTCGGCTATTCGCAAAACACCTTGTATTATCGTTTAAACAAAAATCTAAGCACCCGTTTTTTTGCGGAATACCATGACCGGCGCGCCTACTTTCCTGCGCCAACCGACAGCCTTAGTATGGATCGTTTTTTTAAAACATCGCAGGAATTGATGATCGGCGGTTCCGTGCGTTACCGGATATTCCAATGGCGCAAAATCGGAATGTTAGAAACAATACCGTCGGTAAAAAAACGACTTGGCCATGACGACCTGACCTACGCGGCGCTTCAGCTTTTTTATCAAAATTATTTTTTCTGGCGATTCAACCTGAATACCGGATTCAGCTATACGGATAATCAGTGGATTCGCAATTATCGTACCCATATTTCGCTTAATCGGGATTTTTTTGCTTCACGTTTGGACGCTTCATTTTCTCTCATCGCTAATACCTATACGTGGAACTCAGCTTCCTCACGCGCCAAACTTTTGACTACCGTTTCGGCCGACGTCACGTATCGATTTGACGCATCGTGGTATATGTCCGCAGGAATTTATGAAGAAATAGGTAGCGCCACCGATCCCCATTCCGGTGTTAATATCCGCATGTTTTATTATCTGCATTGACCCCGTACTTTATAGCATTTTGCTAATACAGCGATAGTTTGGACGTAATAAACGATTTGTATTTTTTTCGAAAAGACAAATCTCCTATGGCTGTTGCCGACTTAAACAGGAAAACTATACTCCAAGGCGATATCGCACAATCCGGCATGACGAGCATACTTTCGCTCATCAAGTTATCGCAAAAATCCGGCACGCTACGTCTCAGGGACGGCGAAAAAAACGCCTCGATCCGGATCGAAAAAAACTATTTCATCGAAGCCTCCGCACCGGAAGAAATCCTGCTAGGGGAATTTCTTGTGCGCGAAGGTTATCTGACCGAACAAGATTTAGCTAAAACCCTGCCGTTACAAAAGCGCATGCACATCCCGTTGGGCCAATTGCTCCAAGGTATGGGATATTTTGGATTGGACGCAAATGCGTTGACCCGGATACTCAATCGGTATTTACGAGAAGTGATTTTTAGAATTATGAAATGGAATAGAGGCACATTCACTGTGGAAGAAACCGTAAAAAAAGATTTCCCTGTGCGAGAAGAAATCCCGGTGCGCCTTAACATGGATTTTGTTTTATTGGATACCACCCAACGGCTGGATGAATGGAAACGACTTGCCAGCGGTGTTACGTCGTTGCAATCGGCACTAAAAATCAACCGCCGGGCCATCCCTGAAAATGCATCGCTTACATTAAACGCCGATCAACTCACCGTGCTATCGTATGTCAACGGGCGGCGAACGCTTGTGCGCATTCTGGAAAAAATCGGCCACAACGAAATGTTCTACCTTTCCGTAATAGACGATCTTCTCAAACGCCGCATACTGATCGAACGCCAGGCCGAAGCGATGCGCGTTATCATACCGGGACGCATCAAAGCTGATGCTGTAAATCGAAACCGCCAGTTTCCTGGCAAATTTGCGGCTAACCTTTTATATAAAGAAATCGACGGCAAAAAGAACCTTCTTGAGTTAGCCGATAGTCTTCATTTCGAACTCCCGGATCTATGGGAAAATATTTCCCTGCTGCTCAAAAACGAGGCCGTCGAAATCATCGAAGGCCGCCGAGAGTTTCACAATCTAAGCGAAGAGATGTAAAACTAACAATACTTACTACAGAATACTTTAGTCCGGTATTATTAAATTTGTGTTACCAAATCATTACACTCCAGGTTTTTAATACTCTTGCCAACTTCGTGATAACATTTCGCTAATTTTTAAGCTCAAACAATAACACTTCGATAATTCTCTCCTAATACACTTCCTTTATCTTTCGGCGATTTCGAAAAGCATTTAACCTAACCATCGTTAAGGAAGTCGTATGAAAAACCGTTTACCGCGTTTTCCTCTTTATCTTGCCGCTGTTTTATTTTTTGTCATTCCGACATTTTTGCAGGCGCAAGTGGTCGGCAAAATCACCGGAACTATCGTTGACGCATCCAATGGTGATCCGCTGATTGGCGCAAACGTATTTGTGCTTGGCACAAAACTGGGCGGCATCACCGATCTCGACGGTAATTTTATCATCGGTAAAATTCCCGTCGGTACATACAGTATTGAAATTTCATGCCTCTCCTACAAAAAGAAAACTGTCCATAATCTTACCGTCAATGACGGCCTTGCTTCTACGCTCAAAATTTCGCTGGAACCGGAGGCATTGGAAGGAGAAGAAGTTGTCGTCGAAGCCGAAGTGCTCAAAACTCAGGAATCGGGTCTTTTGCTGGCACAGAAAAAATCTTCCAAAGTGATGGACGGCGTCAGTTCCGAACAAATCGCCAAAACGTCGGACGGCAATGCCGGTGCGGCGCTCAAACGTGTTACCGGCGTGACGATCGTCGGCGATAAAGACGTCTATGTTCGCGGCCTCGGAAACCGCTATAGCAATGTCCAGCTCAATGGCTCCGTACTGCCGTCCACCAATCCCAATCAGAAAGAAACACCCCTTAATATTTTTTCATCCAACGTGATAGACAATATCATCGTTCAAAAAACCTACACGCCGGATCAACCGGGCGAATTTTCCGGCGGTTCGGTGCAAATCGAAACCAAAGACTTTCCGGAATCCCGTACGATCAAAATCGGCGTATCCAGCATGTTCAACAGCAATAGCCTCGGCAATGACTATCTGAACTACAACGGCGGTGGATCGGATTTTCTGGGATTTGATGACGGCACGCGAAAACTCCCTACGGCCGCAAAACAAGGTCGTATCGGTACATCCCAAGGTGTTACGGCCATCCGCCAGTTTCAAAATTCCTGGTCACCGCGTTCTTCACGTGTCGCGCCGGGTCAAAGCTACAGTATATCGTATGGCGATCAAGTGGCCGTCGGATCGCGCGCACTCGGATTTATCGCCGCGATCAACTACAGCTATCAAAATCAGGTGCGCAACGAAGTACTGCGCAATCTTCAGCAAGCGCAATCCCTCGCTTCCGACTATGATGCCTCCCGAGGCATGACCAGCACTCTGCTCAGCGGTATGCTCAATGTATCCTACAAAATAAATCCGACATCCAAAGTCAGCCTGCGCAATCTGTACACCAACGTGTCCGATAATACAGCAAGCCGTGTCGAAGGATATTACTACAATTCAGGCGGTGATTACCGGCAAACCCAATTACGCTTTTCACAACGATCCATCTTCGCTTCCAATCTCCAATACGATACCTACATCAAAGAATGGATGGATTCCAAAATCCTGATCGAAGCGACCATGGCCGCCGCCAATGCTTACGAACCCGATACGCGCAATACGCACTACGCATATAATAGCACACTCAATCAATACGAGATCGTATTGGATCAACGCACCAATACCCACTTCTTCTCCGACCAAAAAGACCGCGACTATAATGTCAAACTCAATTGGGATTTGAAACTTCTGCCGACATTACGACTAAAAACCGGCGGTTTGTTCTACGATAAGCAGCGTGATTTCGAAGCCCGCCGATTTGCTATAGCCGGCGATCCGCAGTCCGTATATCCCGCTGAACTCAAAACGACCAACCCGGAAGAAGCATTGAATCCGGATTTGTTTTCCAACGGCGGGTTAATTTTCTTTGAAACAACGCGTAACACGGACTCTTATAAAGGCGATCAAAATATCTTTGCCGGTTATCTCTCGGCAGACCTCACGCTCGGAAACCGTTGGAATCTTATCGCCGGTGCCCGTGCCGAACATTCCATTCAGCGCATTGATAAAAACGAAGTGCTCAACACGGCGGACATTCTTCCCGCGATAAACTTGACTTTCAAAGTAAGTGATCGTGCCAACCTCCGCGCCGCTTTCTCGACTACGCTCGCCCGTCCGGAGTTTCGCGAACTATCCAACTTCTTCTATTCGGACTTTGTCGGAGCGCGTACCGTGTACGGTAATCCCGATTTGAAACGAACCAAAATCCAGAACTACGATCTGCGGTGGGAAACGTATCCTGGAATCGGCGAATATTTTGCAGTGAGCGGTTTTTATAAACACTTTACGAATCCGATCGAAATTTTTCACCGCCTCAGCACCAATCCGGAAGTGTATTACGGTAATATCGCTGAAGCCGATCTGTGGGGCATAGAGCTCGAAGCACGTAAAGCACTGACCGAAGCGTTACGCGTAACCGCCAACCTCGCTCTAATGACGTCTTCTGTCAATTACGGGAAAGCTGTTTTTTCGCAAGCCAACCGCAACCGCCCTATGTATGGCCAGTCCCCGTATACGATAAACCTCAATGGTTTTTATGTACTCCGTTCAGCGACAGAGTTCAGCCTGGCCTATAACCGGTTCGGCAAACGCCTGAGTTCCGTAGGCAATGTTAGTCAGGGCGAAGATGAATACGAAATGCCGTTTGATAAATTGGATTTCACGGCCACCCAAAAATTTGGAAAATGGACTTATAAACTGTCTATGCAAAACTTACTCAACGACCGTGTCATCAATCGTCAGGGCGATACCATTACACGCAAGTACGCACCCGGCATCACCTATAGCGTAGGCGCATCTTACGACTTTTGATCGCTTATGATGCAAAGGTAATATTCGCATAATTCCGACATAACATGCTCATTTTAGATTGTGCTATACCAAAATAACTACATAACAAGCGTAAGGAGTTTTTCATGAAAAGAAGTTTGCTTTTGTTGCTACTCATCGGTTCGATCCAACTGATTTCATGCGGTGACGATGACAAAAAGGATACACCGGCCGAAGTGCCCACGGCGTACGCCTCGCTGCCCGGTACATTGATCGCCGAAGATGAAACCTGGAGCGGTACAAAAACTCTGACAGGTGCCTATTATATATTGCCCGGTGTAACACTGACCGTCGAACCCGGCACAGTGATTCAGTTTACTTACCACAACAACAATCCGGACAGTGTCGGCGCTATTTTTGCACTCAAAGCCGATCCGACCAATTTTTCCAGCCCGCGTGCAAGCGCACGTCTTGAAGCCGTAGGAACGGCCGCCAATCCGATTGTTTTTACTTCTGCCAGAACGACCAAAACGGCCGGCGACTGGGGCGGTATCGTGCTGATCGGTGAAGCGCCGAACAATATTCCTGGCGGTATCGGTGATGTCGAAGGTGTTTCGTCGGAAATCCAATACGGCGGAACCAATGCGACCGATAACAGCGGCACGCTCAAGTATGTACGTATCGAATACTGTGGATTCGGATTGATCACGGATTCCGAGCTCAACGGATTGAGCTTATATTCGTGCGGTAGCGGTACGACGTTGGAACACGTACAAGTCTATAAATGTACAGACGATGGTTTTGAATTCTTTGGCGGCAGTGTCAATGCGAAATATTTAATTTCTGCTTACAATGATGACGACAGCTTTGATCACGATCAGGGTTGGAACGGTAAAGGCCAATTTTGGCTTGGCGTACAAACGACCGGTGCGGACAATGGCTTTGAATCCGACGGTCGCCATACTCTTGGTTCCGGAAACCCGACCAAACCGACGATCTACAACGTAACGCTCTACGGACTTGGAACCGGCAAAGATGCGTCGGATGCAAATCGCGGAATGCGTTTACGTGAAGACTTTGAAGGTACGCTCAAAAATTTCTTAGTAACCAATTTCGCCGGTGTCGCATGGCGCCTTGATAACTCAAGCAGCGACTCGACCTCGCGTAACTATGACAAAGGCCTTCTCACGATCACCAATGCCGTCGTATATAATAACGACCGCGACGTGACGGTTGCCGGAAACTACGGCGGATTCAACAGCCTCAACGATTCGACCCGCTTTTTCGCCGCAGCCAATGTTACCGAAGCTAATCCGAACTTCACCAATGTCGGCTCCAAAGATTTCTCCGTGCTAGCCGGTTCACCGTGCCTCAGCAATGCGGCCACGCCACCGAGTGATGGATTCTTTGATGTGAGCGCGACCTACCGCGGTGCGATGGGTTCCACCAATTGGGCCACAGGTAGCTGGGTGCGCTGGTCGGACTAAAAACGATGATTTGAAAATCCTTCTCCATGGTTAGGTTGGAGATACATGCAGTCCCGCGTTTGTTCTTACAGGCGCGGGATTTTTATTGTGAATAAATATCACCTTTTTTATGATGACATTCTCAAGGCGGGTATTTATCTTTTCAAACCCAAGTCATAGCATCAGGAGACACGGTTATGAATTGATCAAACTAAAAGTCATTGATTATAAGGATTTTAACCTTTGAATTTCCTTGGCCAACTCAGATTTTTCCCAGTCTGAGTTTACTGAAACTACAGGAAAAGCAGCATTAACAATCTTTACTTCATTCAAACTTTGTTGGAACAATCCTAATAGAAAAAAATTCTCTGCCTTTAAAATATGCAAATCAACATGCGTTAGAGAAAGAGTATTTGATTTGGTAAACACCCAAAATGTATCTATCGCAAGCGCATCAGAGGCCTTAATACTAGAGTACGCATAATCTTTTTTTGCATTAAGGGCATAAGCCCATCCTGCAAACAAATCTGCATTGACGAGTGATTTAGTTGAAGCAATTTGAAAGTATTGAATTGAAAGATTGAGGCAATCGGTTTTCATATATGACCAACATACGCCTATATACGCATCTATTCTTTCCGGCGATTTCTCAATTGCATCATTAAACTCCTTAATCGCACGAGAATATTTATTTTTAGAAAAATAAACCCATCCTTGATTCGTTAAATCATCATAACTGTTTTCAGAATTGCGTGTATTGCAAGCAAGAAATGAAACTACTAATATAAGAAAAAACAAAAAACACTTCAATTGTTCTCACCCTCCTATTTTTATTTAATATACATCATTTTTTTCGCTTGAATGAAACCTTCAGATTCAAGTTTATATATATATATTCCAGATGCCATGAATTTTCCTAACGCGTTCTGACCATTCCATGAAACAGTATATTTACCAGGCTCATGTATCTTCGACACAAGCGTGGTTATTTCTTGACCTAAAATATTATATATCTTTATTGATATGAAACTTTTGCTTGGTACATCATAAGCGATAAATGTCGAAGGATTAAAGGGGTTGGGGTAATTTTGTCTCAAAAAAAAAGTCGATGGTACTTCTGAACCAAGATTTTCTTTATACCCCACCTTAAACTTACCTAGTTTTGAAATATTTGCTATCAAAGCATCGTTTGACTTGCTTAATTGACTGGGAATCTGTACCCAACCACCAGGGGTTTCTTGAAAAATAGCCAATTTTGTTTTTTCTGATAGTTGTTCGGGTTCTAGTAAAATTTCTATTTCTGATGGCTTTTGAAACTTGAATTCTGTGGGCCCATACTCATATACTACTTCTTCTCCATTTTTCTGATAGTTCTGCGACAAAAAGTAATTGTCATCGAAAAACGGCGTTTTGATTATAAGATTTGATTTACTGTTCAATGATTTAATAGTTTTAAATTCTCCTTTCTTAACTAAGGTGACCCCATAAGTTACAACCTGAGCTGTATCACCTCCTGACGGAGTAAGGGTTTTCACAAAAAAATTCACCTGCCCAGGCTCACTAAATTTTCCAGAACCTCTAAATATATTTTGTGAGTTATTTACTGGAGTAGAAACAATGGATGATGTATCATTTTGACCCGTCAACCACATCCGAACGATAGGATTTATCGCCAATTTTGATTCTGCTATAACTGCAATATCAAAGTGTTTTGTTAATACAGGATTCTGATATACAACAATCGTTGCTTTTGCTGCGATCGCATAAAACGCAGCTGTTGCTTCATTTGAAAAAGCACTTTGATTTCCGAATGTATCTACTGCACTCACATTAAACGTGTATTGAGTTCCCTTTGATAATTTAGTGTAGTTTCTGACAGTATCCGTACTTGATATTGACGAATCAATTTGACCAAATAGATTTTCTAAAGTTGAACTATATATCCGATACTTTTTAAAATCTCCTTCTCTACTTACATTCCATTTCAGCAAAATAAAACCATCTCCAGAAGTTGCCTTTAAGTCACTAGGAGGAAGCGGTGGAGTGCTATCAAACGGGAGGGACTCGACGCTAGTAGAAAAATAGCTAGCATTGTTTGCAGAATCCACAGAAGTAACATAAAATCGATAATTTCTGCCCGGCACTAAATTATAAATTGTTTTGGTAATAGTATAAAAAGAGCTTTGCTGAACGCTGTCAATTTGAACAGGCGATGTAAATCCGTTGCCTGTATAGATTCGATACTTTAGCACATCGTTTTCTAAGTTCGTTTTCCATGAAAGCAGCACCTTTGAATCTCCAGCACTAGCCGTCAGTTCAACAGGAGCAGACGGAGGCGTAATATCGAAATTCACTATCGCGAATTCTCCAAAATTTTTAAGTCCACTAACCATAATATAAGGAGTCCACAAATATGTTATTAACACTCCATCATTCGATAAAACATCTTTCCAAGGACTTTGTGAGTTTTCACGCATAATTACACGCAACCCATTAAAGCTTTCTATACCCGGTAAACCGCTTAAGTCGAAAAGCATGTTATATTGACCATTAAAGTCCGAATTGATAACACTCCAGTATTTTGAACTTATCAAATTAATTGTTCCGGGAGGAAGTGAACCAACTATATTTGGAAACGAATCTACTTTAAACGTAAAAGCTGATTTTGTACTTTTGTTTTCCGTAACAACGATAGAGACACCGATTGAATCTAGAACTATTGCACCAGTTTTGTATGAAGGTAATTCGTTATTCGAAAAATCGGTTACTTTGATTGCTACTTGCGTTCCATCACCAATAGAAAAAGCCGCATTCAGGTTAGCTGTTATTATTAATGGCAACGGGTTTCCATAGCATCTAGCTTCAATTACAGCAGGATTGTTTGATAAGTCTAATAAGCCTATTTGGTTACGATTTATATTTATTGTTTCTAGATTAGGGCATTGCGATAAATCCAAATCTGAAAGTTGATTGTCATCGCATTCAATGTATCGAAGATTTAATGCAGAGTCTAAAGTCAACGACTTCAATTGACCTTGTGAACAAAACAAAAACTCTAATAATGGATTTGAATTAATTACAAGTGTATCAATTCGAGTCCTATAACATTTTACAGTGTTTAAACTTCTGTTGTTTGATATTGAAAGTCTCGAAATAGGAGTATCAGCACAATTCAAGTGAGTCAACATCAAATTTGAAGATATGTCAATTTCAGAAATAGGGGTTTCAGAAATATAAAGATACCGTAAAGCGCTATTTTGTTTTACATACAAATTTTGTAGCCCATTACTAAAACAAAAAAGCTCTTCCAAAAGGGGTTTATCCGAAAGATCAAGACTTGATATTTGGTTGCTGTTACACCACAAATATTTTAGTTTTGTTAAACCCGTTAAATTAATTGAAGTGATTCCATTGTAACCACAATGCACATATTCTAAAGAAGTGTTTGAAGATAAATCTAAGTTTGTGAGATAATTCGAACTACAATTAATACTATCTAACGACGTAAAAGCCTCAATTCCGCTTAGATCAAAAATACCTTGTCCCGATACATCTAAATGTTTAATCAATAAGACTGCTTCAGGGTTTATAATCAAATTATTAACATCAAAGTTAACTTCGTATTTGTTTTGAAGAACAGACCTAAATTGAGGATCATTAACAGTTATCTGAGCGATAGAAAGTTTGCAGAAAAGACAAAACAACAAACATAAACATTTCATCTCAATTTCCCTTTTGATATAAAAAACACCAACGATGTTTTAAATATATATTCTCAATAATTTTTAATCAACATATTTGAATTGCAACTTCATTATTAACTATTCAAAATAGTATGATGAGTTTATCACCTTTTTTATGATGACATTCTCAAGACGGGTATTTATCTTTTCAAACCCAAGTCACAGCATCAGGAGACACGGTAATGAATTTTTCTCTGACTCAATCCATCGAAATCCTCGAACGTACCCCGATGATTCTGACAGCGTGGCTTGACGGATTATCACCGGAATGGACTTCGTCCAATGAGGGCCCCGATACATGGTCAGCTTACGACATCGTCGGGCACCTGATTCACGGAGAAAAAACCGACTGGATCACACGTGCAGAAATCATTTTATCCGATTTACCTGATAAAACATTCAAACCATTTGACCGTTTTGCACAATTTGAAGACAGCAAAGATAAAACCCTTCGGCAACTGTTAACCGCATTCACCGAGCTGCGCGCGAAAAATATTAAAAAACTCCAATCGCTGAATATTTCAGAACAAGATATGAACCGCACCGGTCTTCATCCCGCGTTTGGCACGGTCACCTTGGTGCAGCTCCTTTCGACGTGGGCGGTGCACGATCTCGATCACATCAGTCAGATCGCGCGCGTTTTGGCCAAGCGCTACAAAGACGATACCGGGCCGTGGGTTGCCTATCTCAAAATCTTGCGGCAATAATCACCCGATAATGAACAGCATATTTAATGTACGTTTTTAAATAATCGTTTTATTCGGAGGAAAAACCCATGAACGTCATCATTCGAAATGTTTTTGCTGTGATTGTCGGAGCGATCGTCGGCAGTATTGTCAATATGAGTATCATTATGATTGGCGGCCAATTGATTCCTCCGCCTGCGGGTGCCGATGCGACGACGATGGAAGGACTCAAAGCATCTATGCATTTGTTTGAACCGCGGCACTTTCTTATGCCGTTTTTAGCGCATGCACTGGGAACGCTGGCCGGTGCCGCCGTAGCCGCTTTGATAGCGGCCAATCATAAGATGAAGTTTGCCTTGAGTATCGGATTTGTTTTTTTACTGGGCGGCCTGATCAGCGTATTTAGTCTCCCTTCTCCGGTATGGTTTACCATCTTGGATTTGGCTGGCGCCTATTTACCGATGGCTTATCTCGGCGGCCGATGGATGTCAAAAAATCAAAATATTTGATCTTCGCAGGATCCGTTGAAATATTTCTTCTCAGACAAGATCAAATCGTTTAATAGGATACGATAACCTTTCAAAGTAACCGGGGTGTGAAGCAACACATTCCTAGCGGTTATGCTTTCTCTTTTTTCTACGGATTTATGTCCTTTCAAAACGAAATAAAACCTTAACCGGATGAGAATCCTCCTTATTTGATTTTTTCCCTTCCATTTTCTATTTTCCCCCGCTAAAAATTATTTTTTCAAACATTTTATGAGGTGAATTTTTATGTCTTCGCAGACACTCGAATTTAAAACGGAGGTTAAAGAATTACTTCATTTGATGATTCACTCCTTGTACTCGCACAAGGAAATATTTCTCCGTGAACTTATTTCAAATGCTTCCGATGCGATTGATAAAGTGCGCTACCTTTCCCTCACCGACAGCCAAATATCAGGTGGTGATGCCGATTGGAAAATCAAACTCAAAATTGACAAAGAAGCCGGCACACTGACCATTTCCGATAACGGTATCGGTATGACCGAAGAAGAAATAATCCGGTCTCTCGGCACGATCGCACATTCCGGCACGCGCGACTTCATCCAACGCCTTACGGAAAAACAGGTCAAAGATAACCCTGAATTGATCGGCCAATTTGGTGTCGGTTTTTATTCTTCATTTATGGTCGCTGATCGTGTGGTCGTCATTTCACGCAAAGCCGGAGAACCGCAGGATAAAGCTATTCGATGGGAATCCAAAGCGGATGGTGTGTTTACGGTGGAATCGTTTGAAAAAGCAACCCGCGGCACGGACGTGATTCTTTTTATGAACGAAGAGGGCAAAAAGTACCTGGAAGAGTGGGAAATACGCAGTGTCGTTCGTAAATATTCCGACTACATCGAACATCCGATTTGTATGGATGTCGAAAAAGATAAAAAAATTGAAGAAGAAACGCTCAATTCGCGTAAAGCCATTTGGCTCAAAGATAAAAGCGAAATCACCACGGAAGAATACAACGATTTTTACAAACACGTCTCGCATGATTTCGGTGAACCGCTGAAAACCATCCATTTTCGCGCCGAGGGTACATCGGAATTTTCAGCGCTGCTTTTTATTCCCAAAAAAGCGCCGTTTGATCTGTTTTATAAAGAATTCAAAATCGGTCCGATGCTGTATGTCAAACGCGTTCAGATCATGGATCATTGCGAACAGGCCATTCCTACGTATCTTCGTTTTGTCAAAGGCGTTGTCGAGTCATCGGATCTGCCGCTCAATGTCTCGCGTGAAATTCTGCAAGCCAACAAACAAATGGAAGTCATCAAGAAAAACATTGCCAAAAAAATTCTCGATGCCCTTTCCGATATGAAAACGCACGAGTTTGAAAAGTATGTGGAGTTTTACAACGAATTTAATCGTGCTCTCAAAGAGGGACTGTATTCCGATCATCAGCGCAAAGAATCCTTACGCGATCTCATGCTGTTCGAATCCACACGCACCGAAAAGGGTAAATATACCTCGCTCAAAACTTACGTGGATGGAATGAAATCCGATCAGGAATTTATCTACTACATGACCGGCGCTTCGCGTGAAGAGCTCGAACGCTCACCGTATTTGGAAGCGGTCAAAGATAAGGATTACGAAGTGCTCTTTTTGACCGATGAGATTGACGAATTTATCGTATCCGAACTCGAATACGGCGGTAAAAAACTCAAATCTTTGACCAAAGGCGACATCGAACTCGACAAGGATAAAAAAGAATCCAAAAAAGAAGCCGAAAAGAAATACGGTAAACTGATTGACCTGCTCAAAGATCAGTTGAAGGAAGAGATCAAAGATGTACGGGTTTCGGCACGACTCAAAGATTCAGCTTGCTGCCTTGTTGCCGACGAAGACGGCATGGACCAAAACATGGAACGAATCATGAAAGCCCTGGGTCAAAATGTTCCGTCCGGCAAACGTACGCTCGAAATCAATCCGGACCATCCTCTGATCGGGAAAATGCAGATGATGTTTGATACCGATAAAGATCAACCGTTGCTCAAAGACTATACGGCGATGTTGTATGATCAGGCGCTCGTACTGGAAGGCAGTAAACCCAAAGATCCGGTGCTTTTTGCCAAGCGTATCGCTGAAATAATGGTAAAAGCATAAAAAAGATTTGCAAAACAAAAATAGATCGGTTATAATTCTGCGCTATGAAAAAGAACAACAACATATGTTATTACCGTTTAAATGGGCTTACCCTTCGTCGTCATACACGTATGGATCAAGCCAATCTGATATATTGGAGCGCATGAGCCGATTTTAATTTTTTGAATATTTTTTCTAACCCCGGCTCCGTGAACAGCCGGGGTTTTTTATTATTAATGAGTAGGTTCTTGTTTCCCTTCGACTGGCGTTCGATCAAGCTTATGGCGTGACTCACACTGAGTTCTCAAGGCATGCGCGGGAACGACAATTCAGAATTTTGTGTTGTGTAGTGTCTCACCCGCGAACGCGGGTGTCCACAAGATAAGAATTGAACGAATTTTTTAAAAATGAAAATTTTCTACGTTTATATTCTCGCCAGCAAACGTAACGGCACGCTCTATACAGGGGTGACGAATAACCTAATACGACGCATTTATGAACATAAAAACGAAATTGTTCCCGGATTTACTTCACGGTATAAGGTTCATACGCTTGTGTATTTCGAACAATTTAATGACATACGCGAAGCCATTATCCGTGAAAAACGAATCAAAAAATGGCGAAGAGCATGGAAGATCGAATTAATTGAAAAAATGAACCCGACGTGGGAGGACTTATATCATGACGTTATATGATGGGTTCCCACTTTCGTGGGAACGACTGATTAGTGACCTGCGTATTGTCGTCCCACCCGAGCCCTTCCCGCGAAAGCGGGAAGGGTGTACACAAAAAGGAACAAGGGAATTCTCATCAATGCATCGCCCTCAACATCGGCTTCCCGCTGCCTAACCCCAACAATTTTTAATTTTTATAAAACGCTTGATTTTTCTCTCATTATTGAAACAATTAAGTAGCAACTTACGTAAAGGTCTTTTACTTTTCCATTATGGCCCCTTTTTTTGGTTCTTTTCTTATCTATTTAGATATATAACCTTATGGCCGGTGTTATTTGATGGCTGTTATTTTTGATTACTTAGTTTCACTCATCTGATTTTATTGAATTTATACAAAAATATTTCTTTAAAACACTCGGCCGTATATGTCTGAAATATGGCGACCGTGTAATTATGTTTTGTATCACCTTAAAAATTCTATAGAAATGTCATCACATCACATACGCTATTTTTAATGGAGTTTTCTGTTATGAAAAAAGTCGTGTTTTATTGGCTTGTTACCGTTTTGTGCTTGGCTTCATTTGCTACTGCGCAATACGACAGTTCATTATTCAGCGGCATGAAAGCCCGGAGTATCGGCCCTGCCGGCATGAGCGGGCGTATCGCTTCGATTGACGCCGTCAAATGCGATCCAAACATCATCTATGTCGGAGCCGCTACCGGCGGTGTCTGGAAATCCATTAACGGCGGCATTACGTGGAACTCTATTTTCGACGATCAATCCACCGGCTCCATTGGTTCGGTTGCGATTTTCCAAAAAAACCCCAATATCGTTTGGGTCGGTACCGGCGAATCCAATGTGCGCAATTCCGTAGGCGTCGGTCGCGGTATTTTCAAATCCATAGATGCCGGCAAAACATGGCAATTCTTCGGTCTTGAAAAAGCCGAAAAAATTGCACGCGTTATTCTACATCCTGAAAACGCCGATATCGCGTGGGTAGCCGCCATGGGAACCACCTGGGGCGAAAACAAAGAACGTGGCGTTTATAAAACAACCGACGGCGGTAAAACATGGAAACAAGTACTCTATGTGGACGAAAAAACCGGCGCCGCGGAACTGGTGATGGATCCCTCCAATCCCAATAAACTTTTGTGCGGTATGTGGGAACATCGCCGCTACCCATGGTATTTCAAATCGGGCGGTACAAGCAGCGGTTTGCATATATCTACAGATGGCGGTGACACATGGAAAAAACAAACCACCAAAGACGGTTTGCCTGAGGGCGAACTGGGTCGCATCGCATTATCTTTTTCGCGCAACAAAACGTCCATCGTGTACGCGCTTGTCGAAGCCTCCGAAAGCGTATTGCTCCGTTCCGATGATGGCGGCGACAAATGGCGAACCGTCAACAAAGAAAAAAATGTTCACCCCCGCCCGTTCTATTTCAGCACTATAGATGTTAACCCCGTCAACGAAAACATCGTTTACAGAACTCATACTACATTTGATGTGAGCGAAGACGGCGGCAAAAATTTTTCTCTTCTGACACCGTACCAAAACATTCACCCCGATTTTCATGCCTTGTGGATGCATCCCAATGGCGAAATGATGATCGCCGGAAATGACGGCGGTTTGGCCTTCACTTACGACCGCGGTAAAACATGGCGCTTTGTTCAAAACCTGCCCGTCGGCCAGTTTTATCATATCAGCTATGACATGGAATATCCCTATAATATCTACGGCGGATTGCAAGACAACGGCTCCTGGCGCGGTCCGAGTACCACATTCAAGCGGGATGCTATTTATAACGACGTCTGGGATATGGTTGCGTTCGGCGATGGATTTGATACGGAACCCGATCCCGAAAATGCCGATTTTGGATACGCGATGTCCCAAGGCGGCGCTTTGGTGTATTTCAATCACAAAACCGGTTTACAAAAATTCATTCGCCCGACGGAATCTGCCGTCAAACACCGGTATAACTGGAATGCCGGATTTGCACTGGACCCTTTTGATGCGAAAACCATTTATTATGGAAGCCAGTTTTTACACAAGAGTACGGATAAAGGCGATACATGGGAAATCATAAGCCCTGATCTCACTACCAACGATACGACGAAAATCAATCTTGGCAAAGAAACCGGCGGATTGACGCTCGATGTATCCGGCGCTGAAAATCATTGTACCATTCTCACCATCGCACCAAGTTCCGTCAAGCGCGGCGTGATCTGGGTCGGAACCGACGACGGTAATGTCCAAGTCACACAAGACGGCGGTAAAACATGGACACTGGTTTCAAAAAACAAATCCATCGCAGCACCCGCAGGAACATGGGTGCCTCATATTGAAGCGTCCAAATTTGATGCCGGCACGGCGTACGTCGTGTTTGACGATCATCGCCGGTCTAATTGGTCAACCTACGTCTATGGTACACGCGATTTCGGAAAAACATGGACTAATCTAGCGACCAAAGAAATTGACGGATTCGTTCACTGCTTCGAAGAAGATCCGGTAAACAAAGACCTTCTGTGGCTTGGCACCGAGTACGGACTTTACGTTTCTTTTAACAGCGGCAAAAACTGGATGAAGTGGCGCGCCGGTGTACCCACCGTGCCGGTCTATGATCTTGCAACTCATCCGCGCGAACATGATCTCATCATCGGTACGCACGGACGCGGTATCTATCTTCTCGATGATATTACACCGCTACGAAAGTTTGCTGAAAACTCCAAAAAGAACGCGCATCTGTACGAAGTCAATCCCGGCTATCAGTATAATTATTCGTTTTGGTCCGGGTCCAACGCTACCGGCCCGGGCAACGCCGCCTTCAAAGGTGAACAACGCCCGTACGGTTCCATCATTACGTATTTTGTGAATACATCCGATAGCATCAAGGCTTTAGAAGACACCCCCAAAGAACCGAAGATGAAAATCGAAATATTGGATAAAGATTCGGTTATACGTGTGATCAAAGGCGGCATGAAGCGCGGTATGAATCGTGTAGCTTGGGATTTGTCCCGCGGCGCTTTCAAAGGCATATCCTCCGTCGATAGTACCGATCTTGAAGCTTCCGGCATCTATGTATTGCCCGGTATGTATACCGTGCGCATGCGGTATAACGGTCAGGAATATAAACAATCCGTCGAAGTTAAGAACGATCCGCGATTTGTTATTTCCACCGATGGCCGCAAAGCCATGCAAACATGGGCCGAAAAGGCTGGTGAACTTCAAACCGCGGCCGCAACCGTTTATCAACAAATCACCGAATCCAAAAAATCCATAACCGCGATGCTGGCCGTCACAGGCAATCTGGATTCTGCCAAATCCAATCCGATCAAACGTCTCGCGGAGTCCGCACAGAAAAAAATGTCCGGCATTCAGGATAAAATTCAGTCGGAGCTGTCCAAACAAGGATTCAATGACAACTCGGATGAGTTATTACAACAGATCGGTGAACTGCAGTTTTATATCACGTCACACTACGAAGCCCCGACGCAACAGGCCAAAGTGAAATACGAACGCCTGCGGAAAATGCTCGAAGGATTGATCGAAGATCATAAAAAAATTCAGAATACCGATATCCCCGAATTGCAAAAATTGATCTCCAATGCCGGTGTGAATTATTTCAAACAACCGCAGGAAATAAAACTCAACAAATAAGATTTGATCTGTATGTAAAAAAGGGAAGGTTTGTGCCGCTAAGGACTCAAACCTTCCCTTTTCTGTTTTAGAATAGTTTTTTTTTGTGTATTATAGCGGTCATGAAAACAAAAGCGGCCTCAACAAAAAAAATAACCGTTCCCCTCGGCCAACGAAGCTATCCCATTACCATTTCCGATAAAATCAGTACGTCCTTCGTACCACAAAAAAAATCCGTAGAAAAAACCATCGTCATCACCAATGAAACACTCGCTTTTTTGTATCAAAAAAAATTGAGTCGTGTTTTTTCGGTCCGCTGGATAGTTATACCGGACGGTGAATCCCATAAAACATTTTCTACACTCGAACACATTGTCACGCAGTTGATTGATTTTCGAGCGGATCGCCAAACGCAGATTTTAGCTTTCGGAGGCGGTGTTATCGGCGATATCGCCGGATTGGCCGCCGCTACTTTTATGCGCGGCATTCCTTACGTACAAGTGCCTACATCGTTATTGGCTATGGTTGACAGCGCCGTCGGCGGCAAAGTCGCCGTCAATCATCCGCTGGGTAAAAACATGATCGGTGCATTTTACCAGCCCCGATCGGTTCACATCGCTACGGATTTTCTTAAAACACTTCCCGATCGTGAAATGCGTTGCGGCTTGGCTGAAATCATAAAGTACGGCATCGCGTTAGACGCTAAGTTTTTCGATTGGCTGGAAAATAATCAGGATTTGGTGCTGACACGCCAACCGGAAGCCGTTTCTTTTTGCATCCATCGCGCGTGCAGCATAAAAGCCGCCGTGGTGGCTTCCGACGAAAAAGACACCGGCCGACGAATGATTCTCAACTTCGGTCATACCTTTGCTCATGCGATCGAGCGTGTGTCCGGGTATGAACCGATCAAACACGGCGAAGCGGTTTTTTTGGGTATGGTGGCCGCATTGTGTATTTCGCTGCGATTAAAAAAATTATCCGGTGCGAATTTTGATCGTATGATGGGCGTCCTCTTACCGCACGTTGATGATATCTTCTCGCGTTCGGAAGTAAAAAAATCATGGTTGGCTCTGGATAAAAAAGACGTTCTAAACGCTTTATATCACGATAAAAAAGTTTCCCAAAACCAAATTCAGTGGATCATGAGCACCGCTGTAGGAAAAACTGAAATCGTATCCGGGATTCATAAAAAACATACCGAAGAAGCATTCGATTTTTTAAACTACATCATTCATGAAACCCTTGCATAAAATACCGCTGTTTCCGCTCGGCGTCGTTCTTTTTCCGGGTATGCCGTTGCCGCTACACATTTTTGAAGAGCGTTACAAAGCGATGATCGCCGAATGTTTGGAACAGCAATCGGTTTTCGGTGTGGTGTACTACACCGGAGAAAATTTTTATAAGATCGGTTGCACCGCCCGTATCCGCGACGTACTCAAACGTTTTGACGACGGACGCATGAATATCGTCACCGAAGGGTGCGACCGGTTTTCGATCCATCGCGTGACCAACGATAAACCTTACCTGCAAGGCGAAGTGGAGTACATTGACGACATCTCGGATAATATCGTCGAAGAAACCGAATTGTCACGGGCGGCGGCGCAAACATTTAAAGACGCTGTAAAATTGATCAATAAAGAAGATGTACCCGACCTCAATCTGCTGGATGCCAAACGTATCTCTTATATCATCGCCTCCAGCGCAGGATTTAGTTTAAACGAGCGCCAGGCTTTTTTGGAAATGAATTCTACCGCCGAGCGCCTTCGCAAAGCCACGTCCGCCTTGCGCCGGTTGATGGAGCGTCACAAAATGACCAGCGACATCGAAAGCATCATTTCCGGCAACGGTTATTTGCATAATTCTAAATTATAATACGTCCGGAGTCACCCGTGTCCGATCTTCACAATAACGGAAAAAAAATATTTCGCTCGCAGCAGGCCGGCATCGCGGCGCTTTTTGTAACCATAGCTACGCTCCTGAGCACGGTCCTCGGTCTTGTACGCGATAAAGTGATGGCGCATTATTTCGGCGCAAGTTTGGACACCGATTTGTATAACTACGGCACGCGTATCCCGGATGCTTTGCAGACCATATTGATTATGGGCGTTACGTCGTCGTCATTCATACCGATGTTTAGCGAATTTCTTGCCCAGAGAGGTCATGAAGCCGCCAATCGTCTGGCCAGCAGTTTTCTCAATATTACTTTGACCGTATTTATCGGCATCTGTTTACTCATCGGTATCGGTATGCCGGTGATATGCGATGTATGGCTTTCGCCGGATCTGCCTCCGGATCAAAAAAGCACCATCGTTCATATTTCCCGTATCTTTCTTGCATCGCAGATCGCTTTTGCATTAAGCAAAATCCTGAGCGGTATTTTACAAACCCACAAACATTTTACAGCGTACGGGTTGGCGCTTTTGGTTTACAATCCGGCCATCATTTTGGGTATGGTTCTTTTTCACGATACGATGGGTATTGATTCGGCGGCTTACGGTGCACTCCTCGGTTCGATATTTGTCGTTTTGGTGACGCTGCTGGATCTGCGCGGCACCGGATATCAATATAACTTTCAGTGGTTTTTCGACAAAGAAGGGGTTCGTCGTATTTTTATTTTGGCTATACCCAATTTTCTAAACATGGCGCTGCTTCAGTTTGTCATACTGGCGTATTCTAAAATTTCAATTCACATGCCGGATGGCAGTTTTAGTGCCTTTAATTACGCGCTCAATTTTGAAAGTTTTCCCGTAAGCGTTTTTGGAATTTCATTTGTTACGGCGATTTTTCCGTATTTGTCGGAAAACGCCAGTCAGCGCAATTTTCAAAATTTTAACTACAACATTCAAAATTCGCTCCGTCAGATATTATTTTTGACTTTGCCGTCGGGTATCGGCATGGCTATCCTAAGTTATCCCATCATCAGCCTGATATTGGGCGGCGGACGATTTGGTTCGGAAGCGATCGAGATGACCGCGTCCACATTATTTTTTTACGCATTAGTTGTTCCGCTGGAAAGTTTATGGTATCTTTTCGCACGTGCTTTTTATGCGATCAAAGATACGTGGAGTCCTTTTTGGTACCGGTTTATCGGTACGGTGATCAATCTCGGCATTAGTTATTCGTTAGCCCAATCCATGGGACCGTCGGCCTTTTCACTGGGGCTACTCGCGGCGTTTCTTATTCAGATTGTTCTTTTTACGTTTGGCCTCAAGCGGCGTGTTCCCGAAGTGGATATCCGAAGCGCGGCGGTTACCGGCGGCAAACTCCTCGCTTGCGCACTCGCACAGGGTGCGGTCGTCTGGATGCTCGTTCAGTGGTTACCGACGTTAAGTTTTATCCAGCAAAAAGCACAACGTATGCAAGACCTTATGGTGGTCGGTATCAGCATTTTCGCCGGTATGATCATTTATTTTACCCTGACGGCTGTTTTTAAGTGCGCTGACTTTTCCGTATTGCAAAGGGTGCTCAATCGAATTATGAAAAAAGAGAGTGCATAGATCATGAGCCATGTTTTGATCGTTGACGACGAAAAAAATATTCGTCGAACCGTAGAGATGATTTTACAAGATACCTACACCGTCTCGACGGCCGAAAGCGGGCGGGAGGCTTTTAATCTTCTAAAAGAACATACGATTGACCTCGTTTTTTTAGATCTATTAATGCCGGAGATGAATGGGATTGACGTGCTCAAAGAAATACGTACGATCAATCCGGATACGACGGTTGTCATGATGTCGGGTCACGGCACCATCGAAAACGCCGTGGAAGCCGTCAAACTCGGCGCATACGATTTTATCGAAAAACCGCTGACCAAAGAAAAACTCATCATCACAGCCAAAAATGCGCTCGAGCGCGTTTCGCTCAAAGAAGAAAACCGAATTCTGCGGCAGGAAGTAAATAAACGTTTTGAAATGGTCGGCGAAAGCCCGGGCATGAAAGAAATCAAAGCCACGATTTCCAAAATTTCCCCGACCAATGCCCGCGTATTGATTTTAGGCGAAAGCGGCACCGGTAAAGAATTGGTCGCCCGCGCCATCCATGATAACAGTCCGCGCAAATCCAAACCGTTTATCAAAGTCAACTGCGCTGCGATCCCCGAAGAACTTATTGAAAGTGAATTATTTGGCGCGGTCAAAGGCGCTTTCACCGGCGCCGTAGCCGATCGCGACGGCAAGTTTGTTTTGGCTGACAAGGGTTCTATTTTTTTGGATGAAATCGGCGACATGAGCCTCAAAGTGCAGGCCAAAGTGCTTCGTGCACTGCAGGAGGGCGAATTTGAAAAAGTCGGCGGCACCAAAACGATCAAAGTAGATGTACGCGTTATCGCGGCAACCAATAAGGACCTGAAAGAAGAAGTCAAAAAAGGAACGTTCCGCGAAGATCTTTATTTTCGTTTGAATGTCGTACCGATTTTGATGCCGCCTTTACGCCAAAGAAAAGCCGACGTCCCGTTTCTGATCCAACATTTTGTCAAACTTTGCGCCGCCGAAGGCGGACTTCCGGAAAAAACATTTTCGGATGAAGCGCTGCAAACATTATCGGATTACGGATGGCCGGGTAATATACGCGAACTGCGTAATGTCGTCGAACGCACACTGATCCTCAGCCTGACCGATATCGTGCAGCGGGAAGACCTCCCGCGTCAGATATTGGCCGCCGAAAGTACGACGGCCGTGGCGACCAACCTAAACTATGAAGACGGTAAAACGCTCAAAGACTTCAAAGAAGAAGCGGAAAAACAATACATCATACAAGTGTTGCAAAAAAATAACTGGAATGTATCGCGGGCGGCGGAGGAATTGGATGTAGAACGAACGAATCTACACAAAAAGCTGAAGCAGTATAATATCGAAATGGATAAATCGGCGAATTGATGGTGTTTTTCGTTATTTATAATAACGGTGCATCACAAAAAGCGTCGCACAAAAAAAGAAAAACACGGACACCAATAGTACCATAAGCAGCAAGTCTTGATTAGCAGAAGTCATATAACGCGATCCTTTGTGAGGGTAAATTACTTATACAAATATTCTAACCAAGCGGTCACACTATGAAAAAAATGTTTTTATTGATTACCGGGAGCATGCTCCTCTGGGCGGGCTGTACCTCCGCACCCCGTATGCGTTCGATACCGGAAGACGCTGTAATACCTGAAGTTAAAGTACTTATTGCCCGCTCCTCCCAATCCGTGAATATCTCTTCCAAAGAAGCTTTTGCCGTCAAAACGGATGACAATCAGGATGTCGGATTTATTTCAGCTGGTCAGAATGTGGAACTGCGTTTCAACGAAAACCGCGTGGAAATCTATGATGCGACCGGCAAATCGTTGGGTGCGTACGGTAATCTGATTTTTACGACCAAGTCGTCCTCGCAGCGCTACATCATCAATAACAAACAATACCGCGGCAGTTTATGGGTAACGACGCAAGAGGGTAAAATATTGGTCATCAACCGCCTCGATATGGAATCGTACCTGATGGGTGTCGTGCGCAATGAAATCGGAAATCTCGGAATGGATCAAATCGAAGCTTCCAAGGCGCAAGCCGTCGCGGCCAGAACCTATGCGATCAAAAATAAAGGCAAATACAAAATTTTTGATTTCCAGAGCGACATCAATGATCAGGTATATGACGGCGCAGGTACGGAAACCGAGGTAAGCAATCAGGCGGTGATCGAAACTCTCGGCGAAGTAGCGGAATATGACAGCAAGCCGATAGACGCCGTATTTTATTCGACAGCCGGAGGCGTCACTACGCGTTCGCACTGGGTATGGAGAAGCTCCGATCCGAAACCATATCTCAACAGCATCAGCACCAAAATCGGAGATAAAGCGCTGGACGAAGCTTCGCCGCATTATCGGTGGGAAGTGAAGTGGACCGGTGAAGAGATCGAAAAAATCATCAAAACCAATCTGCCCACGGTTTTAGCGGTCGTCTATCCCAATGAAGATTTTAGCAAATTAGCCACACAACGGCTTTACAATCTTGCCGTCGTTTCGCGCGACTCGTCACAGCGCGTGCAGGAATTCAAAATCGGCTTCACCAAAGACAGCTATACCGTCACGGGCGAGCAGGCACGTCGCATCATGCGCGGTGAAAAATACATGTTATACAGTTCGCTTTTCAGACTCGATGTGATGCGCCATGCCGACGGCACCATCCAGACGGTCAACTGCAAAGGCGCCGGATTTGGTCACGGTGTCGGTATGTGCCAATACAGTGCACGCGAAATGGCCAAAACCGGTTATTCGTACAAACAGATTCTCAAATTCTTTTATCGCGGCACCGATATTCGCAAGATGTATTGAGATGCTGTATCGCCTTAGCTCGGCGTGTATAGACGATTTTACAAACTTCCTGAACATGAATCCCGCCTTATTTCGGCGGGATTTACTTTTTTCAATCAATCACAAACTTGATTTAGGATATCTTCTCTCCGTGGAGGATCTGAAAAACGTCCCGCCTTCGGGCGGGACACACAACTTTGGTTTCCGCTTCCGTCTTCCGATTTCCCTACCCGCCGCCGATACATCTCGCACATACGTATGTAAGCGCGGGCGCGCGTCACGTCCTGAGCCTGTCGAAGGGCGGGATCAGTGCGCACGCGCGACATCTTGAAAGGATAGCTCTACTAAACCATAATCCACGATGTCGACTAAGAAAAAGCTACACGACGTGGCTCCGCCAAAGGCGGTGACATGTCAGCGTCCAGTAAGGTCAAGCAAAACTCTAATATGGCAGAATCAACGGTGCTGAAGGCATGAGCCTGCCCCGCGCACCAGACGCGGGGTATAGCGGAACTTAGGCGATTGGTCGGGATTCAGACTTGCCCTCGCAAAAGCGGCCTCGAGCGGTGGACGCCGGTTTTTATCTCCTCACTTGGGATCAACGCACAAAACACGAATGAATCACCAAACTGGATTATTTACTCTTAGCGAGCACGGCAGAACGTAGGGCTGAGAGAGTGCGAGCGGTCTGAGGCGGACAGAGCAAGCGACGAGGCAAGGGACGAGGAGTGAAGCCAGCGTGGGACGCATTACAACACAACTCCCCGCCGGCGGGTTCCCTTGCGAGCGGTAGCGAGCAGCTTGTCTGCGCAGACATTAAAAAAATCCCGCACTCGCACGAAGGGCGGCGCGGGCTCGAATAGAATTCTTATCTAAAATTCTACGTTACTGGGTTTCGTACCTGTATAAATCGTGCAGGAATTCTGTGTTATCATCATTCAACAATTCTCGCTGATAATCTGTCACAAAATAGAGCTCCAATGTGCCCTTCTCTTCTGTGTCCTCTATTGCAGCAACGCCATCAAGTACACAAAAAAAATCAAAAATACTACCATCTATGGCAAATTCAACAATCCGCCTAAGCATCTGTTTATCCGAATCCCCTAGCTTATTGTACCATCTAGATATTTCGATGAGATTTTGCGCTGGCTTGATTCCTGGTGGATTCTGTAAGACATCAAATGTCCCATTGATTGATGAATCGCGCACAACAGTTTTAATGTTCTTAACAAAGTCTTCCTTAGTCATTGCTTCACTCCTATTTTGAAAAAGCTGAAGGGAACATCTCATTATTCATGTTAATGAGTTGTTTAAGAGCGCTATTTGGAGCCGCTGTATTGTTTCTTAAATCCCAAATATCTTTCGCCAATAATTGACGAGCTGTGCCAGCAAAATTTCCTCGAATAGTGGGTATCATTTGATGTTCTCGATTTGAAATCGCGATTGCTGGAGCAATCTTCCCATTATAACCAGGAATTGCTTGTAATGCAGGATGTGATTGCACAACATGATGAATCTGCAGTTGATCACCTGTTACTGATACGGCACGCAAAACGTTTGCCGGACCGACATCATACTTCGACACAGCCTTTAAAGTGTTTGATGCGGCTGTCCCAGATACAAATGGTATTAAAGCAGCAGCATGAGACAGTTTTAATCCGTTTTGGGCGATATCTTGAGCGGTATAAAAATAATCTGCAGGCTCAAACACGATCGGAGCGGCAACCTTAAGAGCGTCCACACCATGACGACTTGGATCGAACATCGCCGCAAAAATATGGTGAAAGCCCATGTCAACCATGAAATTTGCAACCGACCGCCCAACGTCTTTAACAATTGAAGGTCGTTCAGCATACACCGTTACTTCGGGCATTACAAACTCTGCATTTGTAACGGTATTGTTGTTATCTACTTGCCAAGGGTCACCATCGGCGCCATCGGGATCAATCCAATTGACGGGGTCATTCCCAACGTAGCAGTACGGCGAATGAAACTCATCTAGAGGATCAATTTTCATCCATCGACCCAGCTGTGCATCGTATGATCTCCAACCGTATTCATACCAATTCAGCCCAAAATCGTCCGTCAATTCTTTACCGTTGTACAAAAATTTATTGTCACTCTGTTTGCCAAGCCCCTCAATTCGCATACCGAAGGCGTAGTAGTGGCTTTCCATCAGTATATCCGGTTGCTGATTGGGCGTCGGCAGCAGATCAGCAAATGAAATTCGCGTATTGCCAAGATGATCTTTGATATCGTATTCATACTGTAGATCGCCGGTTCCGGTTCTTTTGATGCGGCCGGTTTCCGTAAAAAAGTAGTCCAATGTATAATTCAGATTATTCGATGTATATACGAATCCGCTGACATAGTCAATCGTGGAAGTAACTGTTCCGTTGGTGTAAACCGTTTTTCTGAGTTTGGCTCCGGTTACTGCATATTTCCACTCGATCCTGTTACTGCTGCTGCCAAACTCCACTTTGGTCGGAAGATTAAGATAATTATAAGTGACACTTGTGATATTTTTATTTTTATCCGAGATCATACTCCCATTGGCATCGTATTGATTTTCCGTACCTATACCCATATCCCCATTGGCATTGATCGAGTGATCGGCCGTCAATAGCTGACCAAGTTTATCGTATTTGAAAAGATATGAATAATCCGTCGGACTACCTGCAAACTTATAATCGAAAACGACTTTGGCGATATTGCCATTGTAGTACGCCGCACCGCCGTAACCTCCGGAAGTGTAATAAATGTCCTCTGTAATATAAGGATCATTGATCTGCTTGAGCCAACCTACGGATTCGTATAAATAGTTACGTTTTATCGTTGTGTCTTTAAGTTTTTCATTAGCCATCGAGCCGTCGGGGTTATAGGTGTATGCAGCAAAATAATCAGGATCACCGGCATTTCCAATACTTGTCAAACGACCTAACGAATTGTATCGGTACGTCACGACTGTAGCGCTCGGATCAGGAGTTCCCATAGACTGAGATGCGGCCATCATCTGAAATGCAACATTTTCCGTCACTGGTGTTAACGCAAATTTTTCGCTGTTATTTGCTCCTGGTTTTGCAGAAACGTCTGCCCCATTGGAGTTAAATTCGCCGGTCATTACGATATCACCACCTGATTCGTATGTGACATTGGCATCTGAAGATAATGTCGTATTTTCGATAACTAAATGTTCCGCATTCACCGGACCGCTCATGATGGCCTGCGCCCCGCCTCCTACGGCTTTGTAAGGATAAATTATTTTTGTAACGTTGCCTGAATAATCGTATTCATAATACGTTGTGTATGTATAATTATCAAAATCCACGACACGTACACTTTTAGAAGTAAGTCTGCCAAATATATCGTATTCGTATTTCTCTTCTACTTCTTCGGGATCATCGGTATCGTTATTGGTTAGTGCTTTAAGCAGTTGACCTTTACTATAAGTTATCGTGCCATCACCATCATAGGTATATTTCTTTCGCCATGTCGTAGGTGTAGCCGGCCAAAACGGATCGTCGGCATTGGCCTGAGATATGGAAGTCCAATTATAACTATAGTAACCCTCTTCGAGTTTACGGCCATAAATATCATATTTAAAATAGAGAATATTGTCCGGTGTAGCCGCATCGTAGGCGTACTTGAGGATACGCAGCACGGTTGCGCCGTTTTTGATCGTATCCGCGATGGGCATATTGCGATAGTCGTAGGCAAAATTATTGGCACCGTCGCTCGTCATATTGCCATTGGCATCATAAGTAATTTTTTTTCTGAAAAATTGATCGTGTTCTGTAAAAACTGAGTTTATGTAGAAAATGAATTACCTGCATTCAACATTTAAGTGCAACACCGGTTAAAGGTTTCTAGAGGCGTGGAAAAAGATAAACATTTTCTCGGTCTGTTGTTTAACAAGTTTTCGAGTTTTTTGACGTCGCGATGAGAGATGTGGTCGAAGTTGAATTTTTTCGGAAAAACACGTCGGATGAGACCGGCGGTGTTTTCGACCGTAGCTTTCTCCCAACTGTGAAAAGGTTCAAAGAAAAACGATCTGGTGTTTAAGGCTTTGTTGGTGCGCATGTGCTCAACGTTTTCGGATCCGTTGTCGTAAGTAATCGTTCGTCGCGCCCTTTTGGGCAGCGACTTTAAAGCCTTGGTAATGGCGCGATGTGTATTCTTGGCTGTTCTTTGACTCATTTTGGTGATTTTGGTCAGTCTGCTCTTACGCTCAACAAGCACATTAAGTGCGGCACGGCTCTGCCGGGAGACAACCGCATCGGCCTCCCAGTGACCGATTTGTGAACGCGTGTTAACACTTTGAGGACGCTCGTGAATAGACACACGCGAAGGAATATGCGAGTCTTTATGCGTATGGCGATGTCCTTTGATGCGTCGCTTCTTGTGGGCCCGAGCCAAGTAAGGCACTAAATTCTCTTGTTTGCGAAGCTCAGGCTCATAGACAAACTGGTAAATGGCTTCATGGCTGATGCGCATGTTGAGGTGGTCTTTCTTGAGTCGTCCTGCAATCTGTTCCGGCGACCAGCCTTTCTTGAGACGCTGGGTTACATAGTTACGGATATACGCATCTTTAAGGCGTGACCGCTGATGAGCCTGGCTCTTGCGCAACGCGGCGCGTCTTTCAGCTGGGTGCGGCGAGTAAGCATCATACAACGGAGCGCCATTTCGCTTGAGCTCCCGTGAAAGCGTACTCTTATGTCGACGCAATTGAGCCGCTATATCACCAAGGCTAATTCCTTTAGCCCGGAGCATCGCAATTTTGTCTCTCTCCTCAGGAGAGAGATGACTGTACTTTCTTATTTTCATAACACCCAGGATAGTAATTTCTATCCAAGGTGTTGCACTTAATTATTGAACTCGCGTTATGAATTTTCAAACTAAGGATCGAATTACTTAAAAAATTTTACTTTTTTTGCGTTTGTTCGTTTACATGCGAATTACAATTCTAACTACTTTGATAGATCACAAAAAACCCCCGCACTTCGCAGTACGGGGGTTTTTTTAATTAACAAAGCACTACTTTTTGCAGCACTCTTTGGGGGCGCATACTTTTGTGCCGCAGTTTTCTTTATTGGGGCACGAACCGCAATTATCCTGACCCATACCGGCAAATACAAAAGACGTGACCATCAAAGCGGCCGCAGCGACAAGCATTAATTTTTTCATATATAAATTTCCTGTTTTTTTAAAAATTGATATCATAGCAAATAACATATTTGCTACATACATAATAGTTTTGTGATGTTTATTTTTTATGCGTTCGGGATGACAGCGTTCGGAGGGTGCCAAATGATGCGAAGGATTTCCGGATTATATCCGGATTCCGGTGCAAAAAAAATCTGATGTTGTATCTGTTTTCCGGGTGAAAGGGAAATTGATTCTACCGATTCATAGATGCAGCATACCTGACAACTTACAACCGGAGGGCACGCTTCTTTAGGGCAATTTTTTTTGGAATCATGGTGCTGCGATTTGTTGCACGCACCCGCACTTGATTTACCGCAGCAATTTTTCTTTGTTTGAAAAATCACAGACGATGTCATCGGCACACTAGTCGTCACGACAAACGATAGTGTCAGTAATACAACACTTAAAGAATAAAAATTATGTGTGCTCTTATATTTCATACGTAACCAAAGATTACTCTTCAAATCGCTCAAAAACCATGATCCGGATCAGGAAACAGAGATAAAACTAATGTAACTACGAAAAAACAAGGGTTTGGTTTCAATAAATCGTTTTTTATGGTGCGTTATATACTTGGTTTTGGTAATCTTTTTTTCATGACTTTACGCCAGATCGGCGGGATAACGGCTAACCAAAAACAACCGTAATAGCCGGTGGGCAGATTAGGACTTTCCCGATAGGTTCTTAGTTTCCAATATTCACGGGATGCGATATAGTGATGATCGGCGTGACGTGTCAATTCGACCAAAGTCCAACGGCTCCACCGATGATTGCTTTGCCAGCTATGCTCGGGTTGAACCCGCGAACCCACAGGCCTTTGCAATCCCCAATGCCGGATATAGTTCACATACTCCAACAAAAAAACGGCGAAGGCGCTTTGAATCAACCAGGCAAACAAAATGTATTTCCCCAATAGGAAATAAACGACGATCCATGAAACGATTTGTACTATTAAAAATAAAAAAACCGGATTGAGCAGCCATGAATTTGCACGAGGATTCATGATCTTGTAGGCATTTATAAATTGACCCGGAATCGTCCTGATTAAAAAAAACCAAAAATTTTCATCAACTCGGGCTGAAGCCGGGTCTTCTATCGTAGCCACGCTTTTGTGATGTCCGCGGACGTGTTCAAAATAAAAATGCATATAGTTGACCGTCCACAAAAGAAAAACACCCGTAACGCGTTGGAACGCGTATCGGCGATGAATCAATTCGTGTGCGATCACGATCGATGAAATGCCGGAATTCAGACCGGTGGAAATCGAAGCAAGCACTGCAAAATAATTCCACCCGTCTCTTTGGATCAGAAGCGCCAAACTGAGCAAACAAACGATCTGTAAAACCGCATGCACCATCAAAATGGTATCAAAATAAAACGGCTCGGAATCTTCTAAATTATTGCTTTCCGACTCCCCCAGTAACCAATCTAACAAAGGATAGATCACCAGTCCGACTACAGCGCCCGACCTCGCAAAGTGACCGCCAAGTGTATTACCCGCAATAACACTCAACGGATACAAAAAACTAAAAACATATACCCACCGGTTTTGTGTTTTCATAATAATTATCTTAACGGGCTTTTTTTTTAATATGCGTGTTGATCAGTACAGAAACATAGGCTTGTGCATGACATTAAAAACTTTCGGACGATAGTTATTCACGTCATAAAGTTCTTTTACATCCACATTGCGTTTGCCTTGTATGATAGTTTCCGCAGGTACCGTGGTATAGCGCCCATCCTGTAAAGCCGTCATCATGCCAAAGCGATTTTTGGTCAAAAGATCAATCGCCAATCCGGCAAAATTCATGGCCACCATACGATCAAGAGCATCCGGTTCACCGCTGCGCATGAGATACGCGAGAGATTGGTAGATCATGTGCTGGCCTGTGATTTTTTTGATAGCCTCCGCAGTGATTTCGCCGATGCCTCCGAGTTTTTTATGCCCGTATGCGTCTTCTTGACCGTATTCGATGATCTTGCCGCCTTCCATGGTAGCGCCTTCGGATATGGTCATGATCGCATAATTACTGGGATTGTTTCTTTTATCATTCAAAAGCATTTCCGATAATTTTTCGGGATCAAACGGCACTTCGGAAATAATGGCCCGATCCGCATTGGCCAGCAGAGCTGAAATCAACGATGTTTCTCCGGAATTACGACCAAATAACTCCACGACTGCTATACGCTCATGTGAACCGGCCGGCGTCCTGAGCATATTGATAAAGTGTACCGAACGCGTGACAGCGGTAGAAAATCCGATACAGTAATCCGTACCATACACATCATTATCCATCGTTTTGGGAATCGCTACGACCGGAAAATCTTCGTTATGCAGACGCACGCTATAACTCAGTGTATCGTCACCGCCTATCGTTACCAACGCGTCAATTTTTAAATGCTTCAGTACACGAAAAATATGCGGCGTGAAATCAATTTTTGTTTTGGGATCCAGTGTATCATGTTCGGGCTTTTTCAAAAAATCGGGCACGTCACTTTTGCTGACTTTGCCGGGATTGGTTCGTGACGTATGTAAAAAGGTACCCCCGCTGCGATCAATCGTGCGTGTATTGATAAGGTCCAGCGGTGTAATCCATTTTTTACTGCCTTCCGGATCATCAGGATTGTATCTCAATAATCCACCCCAACCGCTTCGTATTCCGACCACTTCCATACCGGCATGAATCGCATCATAAACCAGCGCTTTGATACAAGGATTGAGACCCGGCACATCGCCGCCACCCGTCAATACTCCGATCCGCTTCATAAATACACCTCATTAGGTTATAAAATCAATATAAGATGAGGATTCCCGCCACGAAAAGACATGAGAAATGTTGGGAAATATAACTTATGTGCTGTTTAAAAAAAATGGAATTAGGTAAGAATAATCTAGGATAGGCAAAAAATCAGATATTTTTTTTACCGTCAAAAAATTCCAATTCTGTAGGTTTGGTGTCGTCCCATTTGGAAACACGCATGACGATTTGATCTTTTTGACGGACGATCGCGTATCCGCGTTGAAGCGTATTTTTGGGGTTGAGTGTTTGTAATTGGCGAGCTAAGGCGGTGATCGTCTGCCCGGAAACGATAAGTTTGTGGCGCAAAACGCGCATCATGGTTTTTTCAAAATCATCTACTTGCTGACGGTATTGACCGACTAAGTTTTCCGGTTGACGAAAAGCATATCTATTCTTCAGATTATGCAGCTGTTTTTGATAATCGCTGATTCGTTTTTTTACATTTTGTGATAGCGTGTATTGAAGATTGACGATATAACTTCGCATATCTTCCTGATCTACCGTTACCATCTCCGCCGCCGCCGAAGGCGTGGCCGCACGATAATCGGCAACATAATCACTGATGGAGATATCTATTTCATGGCCGACGGCGCTGATCGTCGGTATCGAACAGGCATAAATAGCCCGCGCTGTAGCCTCTTCATTAAAAGCCCATAAATCTTCTAAAGATCCGCCCCCGCGACCTACGATCAAAACATCCACGGCTCCGTATTTTTCAAATTCACGAATCGCATGCGCTATTTCCTCGGCCGCCCCTTCGCCTTGTACTTTGACCGGATACAAAATCAATTCGATCCACGGCATGCGTCGCCGTGCAACGCTAAGTATATCGCGGATGGCCGCTCCGGTAGGAGAAGTTATGATGCCGACGCGCTGAATATATTTTGGGATAGATTTTTTATGCGAGGTATCAAATAATCCTTCGGCATACAGCTTTTGTTTAAGCTTTTCGAAAGCTTCCTGCAGTGCTCCAACGCCCTCTTGTTGGATCTTTTGAACGGTTATTTGATAGTAGCCGCCTTTTTCATAAACCGCGATATTTCCTCGAGCAATGACCTTTTTCCCGTCCTTCAAAGCATCCGATTGGGATGCCGACGAACTTTTCCATATCACGGCTTTGATTTGTGCGCCGGCATCTTTGAGTGTAAAATATACGTGGCCGCTAGAGGCACGGGTCAGATTGGAAATTTCGCCGGAAACGGTAATCGCGGGGAATGAATCTTCAAGATTGGTTTTTATTAAGCGGGTTATTTCGGTAATAGAATAAACAACAGGCTTCTTTTCCTGTTGCTGAACAAGATCGGACGAATTCTCATTTTGACCTGAAAATAGATCCATTCTGTTTATAGCTTCATTACAAAATTGATCCCGCCCTGGAAAAAAGCACCATTTATCTTGGAATGGAAAGTACTCTTAAACGGTGTGGCCATAATACCACCGCCGATGAAGGGGGTTAGATACATACCCTCATCAGTCTCTAGTCTATAACTTACACGTCCAAACACGCTAAAAAATTTGACATCCGGTCCGGGACGATAATACGGTTCGTCCGTAATATTATAAATTTTAGCGTTGTGCTTTTTAAAAAAATAGTGACCTCCGACGCCTAATGTCCAAGCAAACCCTTGTTTATATTTTGACAAATAATTATTCATACAAATATGAGCGCCAAAACCATGCACCATTTCCGTTTTATTAGTCAATGAGGTATCTAAAACGATATACGGAGATTCAAACTTTACTCGTCTAAATGAATAGCCCGCTTCTAAACTATATGTGCTTTTATTGGATTTGCCCACGGCTTCCACGACCACACCTGTAATCCCGGAATAAGCTGTGGTAGCGCCAATAAGGTAGGTTGTTTTGCCTTTGTCTTTTTTTGTTTCTTTTTTGGGTTCCATCCTTTTTGTCGGTTTGCGCCTCACTTGCGCATCGGCCGATAACCCACAAACAGTAAAAAGTACGACGAACATAAACCATCCAATACGTTTTGCTGAACTCATTTTTTTTCCAGATTTTTAACTTGAAATCCTCTAGGTGTTTCTTGCTTAAATACATCAGCATTGATCGCTTGGTTTAACCGGAAATCCGAGAATTCCCAAATCGTTTTATCCCCATCGGCTTCACTAAGCTCTGCCTGATAGGGTAACCACAAATCATCTCTGACGTAAATAATGATGTTTTCCATTTTGTCATAAAACTTGCTCCCGCGCTTGGGAGTAAGCGTCAGTTTGTAAGAACCAAATTTCTTTTGAATTTGTTTTGCGTCAACTTGCACATCAAAATATTTTTCGAGCATTTCGAGTGAATTACCAAAACCCAACAAGTACTGACTGAAGTTAATTTCATTATCAGACGTCGTTGTAACGGTTTTGTTTTTCCTATTGATAATCCATAACGAATTATTGTTTACAATATATTGGTTTTCGGAATCAGAAGACGGATTAAGCGCATATTTTCCAGGTTTTTGGTAATAAAAATCTGCCTTCGTAACAATCTCTTTATCCATAAATGATGATTGTTTACGCTGTTTCATTTTAGCCTGAAGAGAGGTTGTCGCTTCATTGGCTGTCCGCATACTCGATATAACTACTTTTTTTTCTTCATCGCCGGATCCGGCATGCAGCGTGAATGACAAAGAAAAAAGGACGATAATACAAAAACCGATTATTCGTTTTTCTGATTTTCTCATAAATATCTTTCTTGATCTGATTTTTCCGTTGATGAATTCCGGTGAACCTATGGGAATCCATATCCGCTTTTTGATACACGTAAACGCCATACAAACGTGGTATGATAAAAATTTTGGATCATGCAATCAATCATAATCAACAAGCAGGCAACATGCTTATTCAACACGTCTAACCGCACAAAACTGTTCTTAGTAGCTTACAACATAAAAACGAATGTAAATAATTTTGCAAATTATGGTATCTACCCCTACATTTCGACGAATCTATTTATGTTAGTAAAGATTATATCCATGTCATTGCGAAAACTGGCGTACGATGAAATAAAAATGCTCCGATCAACGCCTGAGGAGTTGGCTTCAAAAAAAAGGTTTCCTATATACGGAGTTTTAGAAAACATTCGAAGCATGTACAATGTAGGCGCGGCATTCCGTACATCGGATGCAGCATGTGTCCAGGAATTAATACTTTGTGGTTATACAGCCCAACCTCCGCGCTCGCAAATCGAAAAAACAGCTCTCGGTGCTACAGAAACCGTTCCATGGCGGCATTTTAACAACACCCTCGACAGCATTAGTTATCTAAAAGATCAAGGCATCACTGTAGTTGCTTTGGAACATTGCGAAGAAAGCAAAAATCTATTTACTACGGAGTTGCCTTTCCCGGTTGCGTTACTTGTGGGCAACGAAGTGGATGGTTTAAACGAAGAAACCGTCGCTCGTTGCGATATGGCTTGTGAAATACCTATGTTTGGCTCGAAACAATCCCTCAATGCGGCCGTCGCTTATGGTATCGCTGTATTTGAGTTGACTAGGAAATACTTGATCTTAAGTGAAAAGAAAGGATAATTTCATGCGTTTATTGGTTGTAGCAATAGTTTTCAATTTTACTTCCGTTTATAGTCAGGACATAACTCTCGGTTGGACGAAAGCAAATACAGCCAATGGCTCGGAGTTTAAAAAATACGAATCACAAACTTCTAGTTTTTTTCTTAAATATCGTAAGCCCTTTACCGAAGATATTACTTGGGGCTTGGGCTTAGAAGTATTAGAGTTTCGAAAACCCGCTGTCCCTGAAAGGCTTGTCAAAATGAAAGGCTTATTTGGAGAAATTGGATATTTTTTTCGTCAAATACCTGGTTTAACTTTACTTGGTTCTACGTCTGTCGGAATAATGCAATGCGAATATGAATTTATTGATCCACCCTCCGAGTTAAAAGGTTCCAAGGGAATAGGTATTTCTCTTGAACCATCCGTGTCGTTTTTATTTCCACTCACGAAAAAACTGACTTTTACTCCTTCTATTGGATATTTAATGGTGTTTGATCAGATGGGTTTTAAGTCAACAGACTCTAAACAACCCGTTGGAAAATTGGATTCTCATATGTTCGCTACGACCTATCGACTTGCCTTGTCTTGGCGCTTACGGAAAGAATAACACAATGATTTTTAAAAAAAATACATACTCGAATGATGAAGTAAACATACAACGAATCAGCCCGGGTATTGATTTGTTTAAGGAAATAAATCGGCTGCGCAAAGATTTGAATGCCGTTATCCTTGCTCATTATTATCAGGAATCAGAAATTCAGGATTTGGCAGACTTTGTCGGTGATAGTTTAGAATTAGCAAGGCAAGCCGCCAAAACGAAAGCGGATGTAATCGTTTTTGCCGGTGTGCATTTTATGGCCGAGACCGCTAAAATTCTCAATCCGGAAAAATTAGTTTTACTGCCCGATCTTAAAGCCGGATGTTCATTAGCCGACAGTTGCCCGGCGGATGAATTCAAAAAATTTCGTGAAGCGCATCCCGATCATTTTGCCATTACTTACATCAATTGCACGGCCGAAGTCAAAGCATTAAGCGATCTGATTTGTACATCCAGCAATGCCGAACGGCTTATCGCTCAGATTCCCGAATCTACGCCCATCTTATTTTCACCGGATAAAAACCTCGGCGCTTATATACGTAAGAAAACAGGCCGCCCCATGATTTTGTGGCAAGGCTCATGTATGGTACATGAGATTTTTTCTGAAAAGAAATTAGTACAACTGCAAGCAACACATCCCGAAGCTAAGATTATTGCACATCCAGAATGTGAAGAGACCGTACTGAATATGGCGGATTTTATCGGATCCACAAGCGGGCTTCTCAAATTTGTCCAGCAATCACCGGATCGTACATTTATCGTCGCGACGGAGGCGGGTATTATTCATCAAATGGAAAAAGCTTGCCCGGACAAAACATTTATCGCAGCGCCGCCCAATAATAACTGTGCTTGCAACGAATGCCCGCATATGAAACTGAATACTTTAGAGAAACTATATCTCTGCATGAAAAATAAAACTCCGGAAATTACACTTCCGGAGGACGTACGCACGCGCGCATTAAAGCCGATTTTGCGAATGCTTGAAATGAGTTAACTTGTTCCAATAACTCATTGTCATAAACGTTTATTTTTTACTGAGCCTTTTTTTTAAAACATTAATATTCTTTTGTATAACATCCGCATCGCGTTGCCCGGGATCAAGCGCAAGTGTTTGCTCCAGATGATGTATCGCCTTTTTGACCTGCTTTTTATCGTTCATATATACGATCCCTAAACTGCGATGGGTCTTTGCGTTGTTTGGATTCAAAGCCAGTGATTTTTCAAACAGCCGTTGTGCTTCTTTATGTTGTTTTTTCCCTTTAAGCAGAATACCCAAATTGAGATATGCATCGTATAAATTAGAATCCAACGCAATCGCTTTGCGATAATGCGTTTCGGCTTTGACGTAATCCAAGTTGTCATCATACCCGACAGCGCATCCGTAGTGCACTAACGCACGGAGCGAGTCTATCTTTAACGCTGATTCATAAGCTGCCAGCGCTTCGGGCGCTTTTCCTTTTTCGCTCAATACTACACCTAAGTTAACCCACGCATCTACATATTTCGAATTTAGTTCTAAGGCTCTGCGATATTGTAATACGGCAACATCCCACTCTTTGCGCGCCTGATAAACATTTCCTAAATTAAAAACAGCATCGGCATTTTCGGGCTGAAATTCGATTGCACGATTATAACCGGTGATAGCCGAAGGCCAATCGTTATTTCGATAGGCCATATTACCTGCTCGAAGATACGCCGCTGATATATTTTTTTCCGATTTTAGTGAATTACTATAATCCAAACGGCGGGCTTTTTCGAAAAACAAAATCGCATCGGAATCGTTATTTTTTTCATAAGCCGAAACGCCTAAACTATAATAACCAAGAGCTTCCCATTTTTGAACATAGAGCGCATACTCTTCGTGATCGCTTGCGATCGTCCGCAATCTTTCATGTCCCTGCAACACACCGTTTGGGCTCAAAAGATTTTTTTCAGTATGATTGATTCGTTGGAATAAATATTCAACCGCACGGTACATGGTTTTATAGAAATCCGTGTAGTTTTTAATCGGTCCATAGATTCGCTCTTGTGCGACGTTTACATTGCCGTTATCGCCCAAAAGCTCAAACTCCATTTCGATGGAGTCGCTTCGCATACAATATTTTCCTCGCACAACGAGGTCTTTTTTATCATCAGCTATGAGGTCTAATTTCTCTGAATGTTTATCATCCGATATAATGCTTTCGTTTTCTAACGTATTAAATATTGCATCTTGTGAAATTACCGTCAATTCACCGGTGGCACTCAATACATCTGAAAGCATATAGCTTAGATAATAAGCTGGTTTATTATCCGAGTTACATGTCGAAGTAAACGGGAGCACTGCAATTTTTTTATTTTGTGCTGTGAGAGTGTATGTGGATATAAAAAACACCGTTACAAAAATAAACCGTTTCATTCTTTAAGATCTCCATTTACGACCGTCTTTATTCAATAACTTATCCGCCGCTTCCGGTCCCCAAGAACCCGCAGCATAATTTGGAAACTCCGCTTTATTGTTTTTCCAATGTTCTAAAACCGGCATTACGAGCCACCACGCTACCTCGACCATATCTTTACGCATAAAAAGCGTTGCGTCGCCGCGCATACAGTCGAGAATCAATCTTTGATAGGCTTCGGCAATTTCCACCTGAAACGCTTCTTTATAATTAAAATGCATATCTACCGACTGGAGCTGCATTTCCGGACCCGGTACTTTGGCTTCAAAACTCATCGTAATACTTTCATCCGGCTGGATTTGTATCACCAGTACATTGGGCGCCACATCATCGGCCGCCGTCTGAGTAAACATCATATGCGGTGTTCGTTTAAAAAAGATCGCTATCTCCGAATCACGTCGAGGCATTCTTTTTCCAGTCCGCAAATAAAACGGTACGCCCGCCCAGCGCCAATTATCCACATAAAATTTTGCTGCAACATAGGTTTCGGTATTTGATTGAGGATCCACTTTGGGCTCGGTGCGATAGCCGGGAACCGGTTTGCCATTGATCTGTCCGGCTCCGTATTGCCCGCGCACAAAATAATCATTCACCTGATCAGGTTTTACGGGGCGAATGGCGCGCATGACTTTGACGCGCTCGTCACGTACAGCATTAGCATCAAATGTAGTAGGTGGCTCCATCGCAACGAGCGCCATGACTTGAAGCACATGATTTTGTATCATATCTCTCAAAGCGCCGGCATTGTCATAATAACCGCCCCGATCTTCGACTCCCAAAGCTTCCGCCGCTGTTATTTGTATATGGTCTATATAATTGCGATTCCACAAAGGTTCAAAAATCCCGTTCGCAAAACGAAACGCCAATACGTTTTGAACGGTCTCTTTTCCGAGGTAGTGATCTATACGATAGACCTGCCATTCTTCGAAAGCTTTAGCCACTTCCGCATTGAGTGCACGCGCCGATTCGAGATCACGGCCAAATGGTTTTTCGATAATAATGCGTCGCCAGTAATTACCTCCGCGCACCTGTGACATATTGTGTTCAGCCAACTTCTGACATATCGTAGCAAATACCGTAGGCGGCGTCGCGAGATAATAGATACGGTTATCATTACAGGCACGCGTCGCGCAGTTGTTTTTGATCAGCGAATCCATAGTTTGATACAATGCATTCTCATCAAAACCTCCGCCGACATAAAAGGAGTTTTGAACAAATTCATTCACGATTTTCGGATATACGGCATCGGATTTGGCAAATTCACGCAATGCAGCGCTTACCATTTCGCGATATGCTTCGCTGCTCATCTCCGGTTTGCCGCATCCTATTACTGTGAATTTCTCAGGAAGCAAACCTTCTTTGGCACTATTAAAAAGCGCCGGTAAAATTTTACGTCGCGCCAGATCACCGGAACCGCCGAAGATAATCACCGAACATGTGCCGGCACGCGCATCGGATTTGACCTGCCGCAAAGCTTCTGTGACGTGAGCTGCCATGAAGAGCCTCCAGATAAAAGTTATACTGTTATTTTAAATCAATATGATTACAAATAATCATCCGTTTTTAAGCACAACGGAGTGTGATCACGGTGATTTCGGGTGGAGAACCGATACGCATTGGCGGGCCCCAATAACCGGTTCCGCGATTGACATACACCCACATATTTTCATGCCGATGCAGTCCTTTCAAATACGGTTGTGCCATCGCCGCCAATAGATTACCCGGAAAAAATTGTCCGCCGTGTGTGTGTCCTGACAGCTGCAAATCAAAACCCGCTGCCGATGCTGCCGGCGCACTTTTAGGTTGATGCGCAAGCAATATTCGCGAATAATCTGATGATGTGCCATCAATAGCTTTTACAGGATCGGATAAGTGCCCGGGAATAAAATCCGTTGCCCCATAATCCGTTATACCGGCGAGACAAATCTGCTGATTTTCGCGATGAATAAGACGGTGTTCATTGAGCAATACATCAAATCCTAATCTTTTAGCTTCATCACACCAAGCTTTTGCCCCGGAGTAATACTCATGATTACCTGTGACAAAAAAAACACCATGCGGCGCTTGAAGTTGCTTCAGTGGTTCCACTTCCTCACGAAGCCAAGCTACCGTACCGTCAACCAAATCGCCGGTGAACGCCACTAAGTCAGGTTTTTGCGCCATTACATGATCGGTAACACGCTGGACAAATTCGCGCTTAATAGTCGGTCCCACATGAAGGTCGGAAAACTGTACGATCCGAAATCCATCGAAATTTTTAGGTAGATTTTGAAGCGGTACTTCAATCGCTTCAACTACCGGGTCATTGTGCGCCTTAAAAATACCATACCCCGCAACCGCCGTACAAAAACCGGCCACACCGAGATTTACACTTTGAATGAGAAACTGTCTTCGGGTTTCGTCTGTAACGGTTTCATTGGGTTTTGTGAACAGCCATGTAAAACCATGGTGCAACCATCCACCTACATCCCGAAGTAAAAATGCAACTAATAGGAGACTGAACAATCCAAGACTCGAATATCCGCACCACAGCAGAACATCCAAACTTATGCTTTCGTGCTGACGCTGCAATACCATCATAAATCCGCCAAGCGGCAAAAGACATAAAACAGCGATCACTATCCATCCGATATAGACCGGTAAACCAAAATGAGCCATAGCCGGTACGATGCGGCGACCTACATACCAATAACCTGACATAACGATGGCCGTCCACGTCAGAAAAAACCAGATAAATCGCATTAATTAGTATCCGATAATTTTGATTCTAAAAAATAAGGTCGGATGGATCATCCGACCTTTTATTACTTTCAGAAATTCTATTCGTTTACTGTTTGATCCAGGTTTTTTCAAAACGACGCGTAGCACTGGCATGAAGCTCAAATCCCATGACATTGTCTCGCATAGGAACAATCGTCAACGCATGAGCGATCGTTACCCATGGAAAATCTTTATTAAATACTTCGCATGCTTTTTTATATATATCAGCACGTGCATTGGGATCAAAAGTTTGACGACCGCGTTTTATAAGATTATGCATTTCTTCGGATGCATAAAACGATACGTTGGTAGACGATTGTTGTTTGGTAATATCTTTATCTAAAAGTGGATAAAAGAAAAAGTGCGGATCCGGTGCATCGCCGACCCATCCGGAAACAGACATCTCATGTTCCCCACGCCCGCGCCGACGTAAAAATTCGCCCCAGTTTGATATTTTTTCTTCTTCCGCGGTTATACCTACAGCTTTAAGATCGTTGATGATCAGTTCCGCAGCTAAAGGCGGGTTGGGCATATAATCGCGAACCAGCGGCAAACCCCATAGTTTGCATTTGAATCCGTTTGGAAAACCGGCTTCTTTGAGCAGTTGTTTGGCGCGTTCCGGATCATAAGGTGCTGCCTGTATCTGATCATTGTGACCTAAAAGAGTAGGAGGAACCGGGTTTTTGGCCTGGCTACCGAGTTGTGCAAATACTTCGCGTACAATCCGTTCTTTGTTGATCGCCAATACGATTGCCTCTCGCACTTTGGGATTATCAAATGGCTTTTTTCTCATATTCATACCTACATAAGCCACATTCATACCGGGCTGTTTGGTTACTTTTACTCCGGGAGTTTTTTCGATATCCGCGAGATCCTTTTGAGTCGGCAAACCCATCATATTGATCACCCCCGATTTCAATGCAAGCCAACGTTCATGCGGATCAGGTACAGGTCTGAAGATCACCGTATCAAGATAGGGACGCCCGTGCCAATACCCATCAAAAGCGGCTGTACGCACTGACCCGTCCGCATCCCAGCTGACAAATTTGAAAGGACCGGCGCCGACGGGATTTTTGCTAAATTCTGCGCCGTATTTTTGTACGGCCGCAGGACTTACTATGGCTAAAAAATTGAGCGACAAGATATTGAGAAATGTTGCATCGGCTTTTTGTAAAACGATTTTTACCGTAGAATCGTTTATGGCTTCGATGGATTGAAAAATATTGTCCATATTAAAGTTTTTCCAAAGCGCATAGCCGCTGCTGCTTTCCCCTTCGCCGCCCGATTTTTGTCGTTCAAATGTAAAAACAACAGATTGCGCGTTGAACGGCGTACCGTCATGAAAAGTCAATCCTGTTTTTAGGTTGAATGTATAAGTACGGCCATCCAAAGAAATCTTCCATGATTTGGCAAGTCCCGGATCCAATGCAATTTTGCCGGCACGTTGAATGATCAAACCTTCAAAAAGATTTCCTACTATAATAGAAGATTCCGTTTCCTCCACAAACGCCGGATCAAGTGTTACCGGGGGGCCGTTCTTACCATAGATCACTGTACCGCCATATTGCGGTGTGTCTCCGGTTGCATCACTTACAGCATCGTTTTTTTTACAGGCCGTTGTAAATACAAGTGCCACCGCTAAAACGATCTGAAATAAGGATCGTTGATTCATAAATACATCCTTTCGGTATGAATGATGTAGTATGGAAATAATTTTTCCAATCACGCTATGGTTAGGATTTGACCCACACATTTTTCAGATTACGCGTATAACTTGCATACGGGTTAAAATTCATTACTTCACGCCGACGCGGAATCACAATTTGCGTATGTGCGATGGTAAACCAAGGTACATCACGTTGGAATATTTGACACGCGTTTTTATATAGCTGATCACGCTCTTCCGTTTTTGTAGCTGCTTTAGCTTTAAGCAAAACGCGATACATTTCGTCGTTATCATAAAAAGCGCTGTTTCCGGTTCCTTTTTGACGCACGGTGGTTTTGGATAAGAGAGGATAAAAGAAATTATCGGGATCTGGAATATCGGCAATCCAACCTCCGATCAACAAATCGTAATCACCGAGATAGGTATCCTGAATATATGTCTCCCACGGCGGAGTAACTACCTCGATCTCAATACCTACTTTTTCCAATTCACTACGAATCATTTCAACGGCTTTTTCCGGGTGCGGCATGTATTCCCTAGGCAAAGGTACATTCCACAATTTCAGTTTGAGGTTTCTTTTATATCCGGCTTCTTTCAGAAGCCTTTCTGATTCTGCCGGATTATATGGTGTTGGGCGAAGATCGTCATTATAACCGAGCATACCCGGAGGTATGGGGTTTTTTGCCGGCACACCAAAACTGCCATAAATAGCTTGAACCAGTTTTTCACGATTGATCGCATAAGCTACGGCTTTTCGCACACGAATGTCTGACATGGGCTTTTTGCTCATGTTCATTGCCAAAAAAGAGACATTGGCGCCGGGTTGTTTAAATTGAATAATTTGCTCATTGCGTTTGACTCGAGCCAGCATGTCAAACGGCGGCGGTTCGATCAAATGAAATTCACCTTGTTCCAAACGCGCAATTCGTTTCTCCGGGTCGGGCTCACTCAAAAATCGTATGGTGTCCAAATAAGGACGCTCTCCCCAATAATTAGGATTGGCTACAAGTGAAAGATCATTCCAATCGCTGGAAACGCTCATCATGAAAGCGCCTGTACCTACGGGATGCTTTTCAAAGTCCGCACCGTATTTTTCCACAGCCGTAGGACTTACTATAGCCAAAAACTGCATACTCAGAATTTTCAAAAAAGTAGCATCTGCACGGTGAAGTTTGAATTGTACCGTTGAATCATTGACGGCGCGGACTTCTCGAATGAGTTCATCCATATTAAAATTGATCCAGTTAGAAAACTGGTCAGCGGAGCGACGGGCACCCTTTTTTTGGCGATCCAAACTATATAAAACTGCTTTGGCATCAAACGGTGTCCCGTCGTGAAAACGTACGCCGCTTTGAAGATTAAACGTATAGCTTAATCCGTCTACGGCGATGATCCACGATTTGGCCAGCCCTGGCACAACATCCACATTACCCGGTTGGAGGCGCACTAAGGTTTCAAAAATATTATCGGTCAGAATAGAGGATTCCGTCTCCGCAACTTTGGCCGGATCTAGTGTGACCGGCGGACCATGTTTACCGTAGAGTAATGTACCTCCAAAGCGAGGTTGATTATCGGAAACAGTATTTACGTTTTCTTTTTTGGAACATCCGCTCACAAAAAAGAACATAAACGATAATATCAGTAACAAAAAACGGAAGAGGATTTTATAATTCGGCATGTTGTAAGTAATTATGATATCGGTTGAAGTTGAAGTTCAAAAGGCATGAGTTGAGCTGCGCTATCCATCTTGATGCGGGCGTATTCGATGATTTCCTGATTTTCGAGCGACTGCTCTTTTAGACCGTCTGCTGCGATGACATACTTATTCGTCGCTAAAGCTTCTTTGATAAATGTCATTGAACTGAATGTTTCAGACAAAATACTGCTGAGCGTTATCAAATAAAACTGACGGTACAATTCGGATTTGCCGAGCGCTTCGATTTCATTTCGCGCACTTTTGAGGTAATCAGGAAATTTCCCGGGTTCGATCGTATACGTTTTTTCCGCTTCTTCTCCGGTTTCCGGATCGATCATCGGTTTTCCGTTTTTGTCTTTTTTGATCACCTTGACATCAATTTTTCCATACGTACCGGCAAAAGCCTTTTGTAAGATATCATGAAGCGGCAATGGTTCACGTTGTGCCGCTACACCGAGATCGGCACGCAGCCTTTCGACAAGCTGCCGCACACCCAACTCAACGCGCAACTCATTGGACCGCAGTTTAGTCGATGAATAACTTAATAAAGCCACGGCTTCATCGGACAGTCCGAGCGCTTTTTGATAAAACGCCGTTTCATCTTTTATGGTACGATTGACAAAACCGAGCAACTGCTCTCGGGCGTCTACTTGTTTACGCAGGGTGGACACGTCTATGTTTTCACGCGCTTCTTTGTATTCGTATTGTTCAAGAATACGATTGGGGTCAATATTTTTTATACCGCGTAAAAGTTCCGTCTGTGTCATTTTGATCAGCGGACGTTTACCTTTACGGCGCAATTCGTGCACCTCCATATCCCAACCGGACGCAACAAACTGAGCAACGAGAATACTCCGCACTTTTTCATACTTACCATAATAGCCAGCGGCAAACTTTCCTTCGCTTTCCAGTTCTCGTTTTTCCCGATCTTCTTCATTAGAAACAACGTCGAGAAACTTGTCATCAATGATCTTATAAACTTTCTGTCGCAATTCGGTACGTGCAACATCAATCTCTTCTTGCGTATGTTCTCTTTTGTAGATGTAATCAAAGAGAATCTGATCATCCAAAAGACGGAGTGCTTGGGCTAATTCGCGATTATTGAGATAGTGATACAAAATGATCCATTGTTCTTCAAACGGACGACTTTTAAGCGGTGTTTGTTTTTCCTTTTCGGGCACAACTGCGTTTTGTTTATCAAACCCGTTATAATACAACGTCTCACGGTCGGTGTGTGAACCGTCAAACTCATACCGAAGTTTTTTGATTTCCTGAAACAATGTCAGACGGCGCGTAAAGCTGTAGGTCAGCGAAAGACGGCCTGCAAGTACTTTGATCAATTGATCCGAAACGATGTCGCCCAGTTCGTGCACCAAAAGTGCGGCCACATAAAACGACATGAGCGCGGAGGCGTGACGTTTTTCAGCGGCACGCTCGATAAACATTTCGTGAATAAGAGGGAAGTCCGTCTGATCCGTAAGATACGCCCGGAAAAGATCGTGAACACGTTCAAACCCTTCCAAGGACGCCGTATTGCTCATCATACGATTAAAAACAAAACGCACTTCAAGATCAGGTACGCGCGCGCGATATTGCGCAGGAAGATTTTGCATCACCTTGTCGCTGTTGATCGTCTCAATATCAAGCTTGATTTCCCGGCAAAACATTTCAACAACCGCTTCATCCACTTCGACGTTATTTTTGACGGCGCCAAGCAGTTTTCCGAACGCGTACATTACATAATGTTTCATTTTCGGTGAATACGAGCGCACAATGTCCAACGTTTTTTCAAAAAGCGATACCGTTTTCGTATCGGTCATTATTTTGAAAAGACGACGTTCGTCAAAATAATAGTAGATCAATCCCTCAAGCTCTTCGTACGCGGTAAGTTCACGCACAATGGCGTTTTGTGCGTTTTCGCTCAACGATTCGCCTTTTTGCTGTTGAACGATCTGCAACGTTTTTTGAATTTCCGTTTTTAAAGATTTATCGGCGTCTTGTATTTCTTTCGTCAATTCTGCATTGGCCTGAAGCGACTTGGTAAAATCATAAAGATCGGGCAGTACGGTTTCGGATTCACCCACTTCTTTGAGACGATCATATAAGAAATCTACGACGTAGTCTGAAAAGCCATATGTTTCAACCGCATCACGAATAATAGACTTAAAAAAAACAGGATACACATCGGTATCCAGATCTAATTTACCGCCCCATCCGTCATGCACTTTTTTATAACCGGCGAGATATATTTTATCTGCAAAATGCGCAAAGTGATGCATCAGATTAACCATCGCACCGACATCGTTCTTTTTACTGATAAATGCGGCATAGAGCGAAATCACACGCATAAAGCGATCAACGTCGTCATCCGCATCAAGAAACGGCTGGAACACCGAAAAAATGGAACGCGCTACCTGCACTTGATCATCAATAAAGTGGGATGGAGATGCCAACTCAATTTCTTTACCGCGAAACCAAAATTCATCAACGTCGGAAACCGCGTGACCGTGCTGTAACATGAGATCAAACACCTTCATATACAGCACGCGTTGGGTGATAAAAAGCGAAGGCAACGAATCGTACCCTTTACGGATATTCCCGCTTTCCTCAAGTGTGATAAGGATATTCATCAACGCTTTGAAAGCCGGTTTTGCATTCGCATCGCTTATACCGATGCGTTCAGTAAGCTGCGCTATATAGTCTTCATAAATGGTTTTGACCTGATCGTCAACACCGACGGTCAGGATATGCTTAATATCTATCATGTCAAACTATCGCCTTCCGTCATACGTTCTGTTTCGCGGTTGTATATCGTATCAATCATATCTTTAAAATTTTTAGTAACGACATGGCGTTTGATCGAAAGTTTGGGAGTAAGCTCACCGCTTTCTATCGAAAATGCTTTGGGTAATAATGCAAACTTCCGCACTTTTTCATATCGCGCAAATCCGGCTTTATCTTGCGCTTCTTGGATCAATTTATCTATCATGGCATATACTTCTTTGTTTTCCAGCAATTCTTCTTCGCTGTCAAACTTGATACCGTGCTGCATCGCCCAGTCGCGGAGGCGTTCGCGTTTGGGAACGATCAACGCCGAGATAAAATTACGGCGATCGCCGATGACAAGCGCTTGCTCTACAAAAGGAATGGTGATCAACGTGTTTTCAATTGGCTGCGGTGCAATGTTTTTTCCGCCGGATGTTACGATGATGTTTTTCTTACGATCCGTTATGTGTAAATGATTATCAGAGTCAAGAAATCCGATATCGCCGGTGTGCAACCATCCATCCGAGTCTATCATTTCACGTGTGGCTTCTTCGTTCTTGTAATACCCCATCATGACGTGAGGCCCGCGTGTCAATACTTCGCCATCCTGTGCGATACGCACTTCGACACCGTCAATAGCCGGACCGACGGCTCCAAATTTTACTTTTTCAGGACGATTGACGGTGATTACCGGAGAAGTTTCGGTTAATCCGTATCCTTCGAGGATCATCACACCCATATAAGCAAAAAACTCAGCAATCTCTTTGGCCAAAGGAGCGCCGCCCGACACAAAAAATCGTAAGCGCCCGCCGAGCCGATGATGCAGTTTTGAAAAAACAAGTTTTTCTGCGATTTTGTATTTGAATCCGCGTTCACCGGTTTCATAAGCCGATTTACCTACACCGAGTGCCCATTCAAAAATTTTACGGCGGATAGGAGGCGCCGTGGATAGTCCCTCTTTTACGCGGTCGTACATTTTTTCGTATAGACGAGGTACGGCGGTCATTACGGTCGGATTTATTTCTCCCATGTTTTGCGGCACCTTTTCGATGCTTTCCGCATAAGCAATGGCGCAACCGCGAATCACCGGCATAAAGTGTCCGGCCATACGTTCAAAACTGTGCGCGAGTGGTAAAAACGACAACATGGTATCGGTTTCACCGACGGTAGCCACTTTAACAGCCGCTAAACTATTACTCAAAATATTATTGTGCGAGAGCATCACGCCTTTGGGCATACCCGTTGTACCGGATGTATAAATGATCGTTGCCAATCCTTTGGGATCTATACTGTCGATTTGTTTTTCGATATATCCGGGGTTTTCAGTGCCAAATTTTTTTCCTAACTCCTGAAGCTCTGAAAAAAACAAAACGTAGTCTTTGTGTTTATCTTCATGAGTTATAAGGACGGCGTTGTTCAACATCGGGCACTGATTTTTGCACTCGATGATTTTTGCAAGTTGCTCCCGATCCGATGCGATGACTAAACGTGCATCCGAATTTTGCAGAATGTATTCGACCTGCGGCGTAGGAAGATTGGGGTAAATCGGAACCGTTACGGCGCCAAGTGATAAAATCGCAAAATCGGACATAGCCCACTCTTCCTGCGTCGGGCAAAGAACAGCTACCTTATCGTCTTTCTTAATTCCCAGCGATGCCATACCCAGCGCCAGATTGCAGACGATTTCGTGCACTTGTCCATACGTCAAAGCGCGGTACTTGCCATCGCGTTTGCTCATATACAATGTTTTATGACCAAAACGACGCGCACTCTGGTGAAATACATCCGCCAGATTTCTGGGTGACCCGTTATCCATGTCGGTATCTCCAAAGAAAGGTTGTGAGTATAGGCGTGAAACCGATGCGTTAGTAAAAACAACATCGGATGAAACGTCAGAATGGAACAGTGAAAAATTAGACAATGCTCATAATAAAAGCAAAGGTTTTGGAGCTCAAAGAAGGTTTGATCTTACAGTTCGATCAAACGATGATCCCAAGAATCCAAAGTGATATTCTCACTGATCGTATCAAACAAAGTAAAGCCATATTTATTCAAATAATACAACATCGAAAGCTCACGCTCCTGAAAGTTACCATTGGGACGAATATGCAGCATGGCTTTCGTCAGTTGGCCATGGGCCGTCAGAGCGGCACGTTTTTCGGCTTCGCGTGTTTTTTGTGTAAGCACCTGCATCGCTTGTTGCATCTTGTCCATCGCCGTAGCGGATGCACCTTTGAGCGAAGCATCTATCGCCGTCAATTGCGGTTCAAGGTTTTTCATACCGTTTTGCACTTCGTTCATAAACCTCAGAAGCGCCGGTTCAAGCGAAACATTGGATTGTTGATTGATTCGTTCGATCACCGTTTCGCCGTCATTGATGATATCCGCTATCGTTATTTGATATTTATCGAGCACTTTTTTGATTTTTTTCTCAACTAAAGTAAAAAATGGCCTGGGAATTATGACCGGCGAAGTCATATCCATGTGAGTGTACAAATCCCGAAACTGTGCAAAGTAGGCGATTTCGCCAGGACCGGCCACATAAAAAACAGTTGGTAATAACGTATCTTGAATCAATGGTCTCAGAATAACATTCGGAATAAATCGTTGCGGCTCATTCTCCAGAATATTAAGGATATCATTTTTGTGTGTTTTCCAGATGTCCCGTGTAATACGGATTTTGTCGTGTCCTTTGCCATTAAACGAAAATTTATTCTCGCCATAGTCCGTCAAAAAAACATAACTCGGTTCGGTTTCAACCTGAACGTGATAACCGGCAGCTTTTAATGCATTGCTTTGATTTAGAACAGCTTCATGTAATGATTCGGATTCTTTGAGGGCCCGTTCAAAAATAGGTTTTACTATGCCTTTAAAACGTACATCCGAAGGATCCATTAGAACCAATCCCATCGGGCTAAGCCACGATGATAGCAGCATTCCAAAAGCCTCCGCCCAGGGTTTTCCGGGTTGGTAGGATTTTGTAATCGTATCAAATAAAGCCTGTGAAAAATCGGTAGGATTGAGCGCTGTCTTCAGTTCTTCTATTATTCGCGATATGTCATCCGTCAACGCAAACCGGTGTACCGGAGTTTTGTTCTGATTTTCAGAAATGCCGCCATCATAAAAAATTTTGACAAGCTCGTTTTGAATGTTGATAAGCTGCGTTGAGCGTACTTCTTCAAAATCGTGATCTTCAAGTTCCAACCAAAACACCGGTACAAAATTATAGACAGGAAATTTTGTTTTGAGCAATTGGCAATATTTTACCGTACCTAGTGCTTTCAGAACCGTATATATCGGACCTCCCAAAAGCCCCGTTTGTTGACCGGTGACAACTGCGACGGTATTCGGCTGACGAAGCAACGCAACATTTTCCAAAGCTTGTTTTGCCGATTGGAAACGATGTTGCTGATCGACAAGAATGTCCGATAGAAGATCACGGTTTGTTTTATATTTTTTTAAAACTTCGCTGAACGTATCGGGCCATGCTTTTTGATCGGATGGGTTAGCGGAAAAAAACGAAGCCGTTTTTTCGGGCGAATAAAGATAATCCGTAAATAACGATGTTGTGTTTTTGAGTTCGCGAAAGGAAATAGTCATGCTGTCATCCTGTTGTATTGCTATAGGCTACACGATTACGTCCGCCTGATTTGGCACGGTAAAGCTGTTCATCCGCGCGTTGTATGAGTTCGTCTATGGTTTGCGCTTCGTCGGGAAATGTGGCCACGCCCATACTGACCGTAATATCACCCATGGGCTGTGTTTGTTCATACGGAAAATCTTCATCTTGAATTGCCGCGCGCAATTTTTCGGCAAATTTCACGGCGGCGACTTTTGGCGTTTCTGGTAATACGATGACAAATTCTTCGCCGCCGTAGCGTGCGATGATATCGCTGGTACGCGTGATGTTTTTAAAAACAACGGCAAGCCGTTTTAGTATCTCATCGCCGGCGGGGTGACCGTGGCGATCATTGTATGATTTGAAATGATCTACGTCGATCATGATCATGGACAGTTTTGACCAATGACGTTTGGCACGCCGAATTTCACGCTCCAGTTGGTGATGAAAATAGCGATAATTAAAAACATCTGTCATCGCATCGGTGATGGCTTGTTTTTCGGCAAGCATATAGGCTTCACGCACATCCTCATATAACTGAACATTGTCTAACCGAAGACCGACGGTCGTAGTAAAGGAATGAATAATCTGCCGAAACGCATCGCTCATACGTCCATCCGGAATACCCAGCGCCAAAACACCTTTGAGATCATAAAAACAACAATTGAAAAAATATCTGCTCGCATCACGAAGGCGGGAAGGGTAATCAAGATCACGCCGATTGTATTGATGAATCAAATTTCGCCACCACTGTCCGTCTTTTTTTACAAACGCTTCACAATCCTGATTTTCGCACTCAAAATCATCCGCCGCACGGGCGCGACCACGAATGGGAACAAAACAAACAGTCTGTGCATGAAAAGATTCGAAAAGCACTTCTAAACGGCGCGCATGCCTTTCATTTTCCCGTTGTAGTGCGATGAGTTTGTGAACATCTATGGTTACTGATTGATTATCATAAACCGTCTCAAAAAAAGGAGGTTCTGTAAAAGGGATGTGTTCTGTTTCAGGGAGAAAATCATATTTGTAACTGGAAAAAACATCTAGCGTTAAATCTTTTTCGTTAACCACATATATCACTGCGCCGGCTAGAGAAAGTTGATCGCTGATAAGCTGAGGCATCTCACGGTAAATCGTCGAGCGATCACGGTAAGCCATGATTTGCGACGTGAGCTGATTGATCTGCATCAGATCGGCATTATTGGTGCGAACCTCCTGTATGAGACGATCGAGAGTATTATTGGTTTTTTGGAGTTCCTTGTTGGCATAGGAGATTTCATTGATTTTATCCGTCAGGCGATGAACCAGACGCAGTGTAAAACGTCGCAGTTCAATATTTTCCGATTCGAGACTAACATTCTTATTTGTATGTGCCTCAGAATCAAAACAAGCGCGGATCAGATCAGAAAGCGTTTCGTATTCAATCGGCTTAACCAAAAAACCGTCGCATCCGGCCATGGTTGCGAGCTGTTGATCGTCTTCATTCGGCGTTGCAGTAGTGGCGATTATAGGTGTATGCTTGAGCGTTTCCGAACTGCGCATCTTGATCGTGAGTTCAAATCCGTCCAAACCCGGCAGCAAAAGATCTATCAAAATAAGATCGGGACGTTCGGCAAACGCTCTAGCCAAACCGGACTCGCCGGTCGTCGCTGTTATAATCGTATGACCCATGCGCTGAATAAGCTGCGTCATGTATGTCATGGCGACCGGATCGTCTTCGATATACAGTATTTTTTTCATGCCTGAGACGTCAGATTATCCTTACACTTCTTCCACGCTAACGGTTGTTTCAATGAGATGTTTAGGTATCAGGCACGGAAAAAATGCGACGATTTCCTGTGGCTTTGGACGCCCTCCTGCAAAACCGGTTACTCCCGGAGGCCCGCTGGTAACCAGGGGCGCAATTTCCTTGCCGAAGCGATCTACCTTTTTCTGATCTTTATCTTTTACGCCGACACGCAAAACCACTTCGTTAATGGGATTGGGTATCGCGACCATGCCTTCATGACACGTATTTACACCAAGAAATTCGGTGTGTGTTTCTTCGTATTCCATTCCTGCCCGCGTAAGACGTTTCCATAAAACTTCTGATGCCAACTTAGCCTTGGGCAACGCATCAGGGCCGGAAATCGTAAGTTGTCCTGTCGCTTTATATCCTTTGAGATAACTGGCACTAACTTTGTAAAACTCCGTTGAAGGTTTACCTTGTACACCGAATACTTTAACACGATCTTTTCCGGCTTGCTCCAAACGAATGGATGTAAAATCAGCGATGACGTCCGGCGTGATATAGTTATGCGGGTCACCCATTTCGTACACCAACTGTTCTGAAACGGTGTCCACCGTCACCATCCCGCCTGTGTTTTCATGTTTACTGACATAAAATGTTCCGTCAGGATAGGCCTCCACAACGGGATAACCGATATTCCACATATCCGGCACATCCTGCCACCGCGTAAAATTACCGCCTGTGCATTGCGCGCCGCATTCGATGATATGACCCGCAACTGTTCCTGCGGCCAATTTATTCCAATCATCAAACGACCAGCCGAATTCATAAATCATCGGCGCCATTGCCAATCCGGTATCTGTAGTTCGCCCTGCGACAACGATCTGTGCACCTTTTTGTAAAGCTTCGACTAAAGGCATAGAACTCATATACACATTGGCGCTTAAGATGTCGCGACCTTGTTTCATCAGATCATACAAACTTTCGCCGGTGTCCATGGACTTCATCGAGATTTGTTTAGTTTCCAATTCACTGATACGAGGAAGAATGTTATCCCCATACACGACGCCGATCTTCAAACCTTTGATTCCTAATTTTTTGGCCACGGCAAAAAGCGCCTGACGACATGCTTCCGGATTTACACCGCCGGCATTAGCAATCACTTTGATGTTTTTTTCTACGATCGTCGGTAATATGCGTTCGATAAGCTGCACGAAATCGGTAGCGTAACCAAGCTCCGGTTTTTTGAGTTTTTGACGTTGCATGATGGACATCGTAACTTCGGCAAGATAATCCAATGTGAGATAATCCAATGGACCGCCTTGAACTAAATGCACAGGCGCATCAATGCTGTCACCCCAAAATCCTTGACCGTTGGCTATAAAAATTTTGTCTTTCATTTTGAGCTTTTTATTTATGAGGTTGTTACAAACAATCAATTGATGAAACTACGAAAACAAATTAAGCTTTTAAATGAAATTCTGTGGTTTCTGCTCTATTTATAAAGCGGTTATCCGGCGGATTGGGTATCAAGTAGTTTCTTTATGGCTTTGGATAATTCTTCGACCGTATATGGTTTATTGACTATATGGTCAGGATATTTACTGTGGAGCAATTGTAAACGATCCGCTCCGATATATCCGGATGTGAAAAGGAATTTTAATTCCGGTTTAATTTCGAGCAGTTTTTCCAATGTTTCGATGCCATCCATGCCGGGCATTTGCACGTCGAGTATTACGAGATCAACCGGTTTTTGGTTCATGACTTCAACGGCGCGATACCCGTTTTCCGCCGTATAACATTGATACCCTAGACGCTTCAAAACCATTTCTCCCATTTCCAATATGGGTTTTTCATCATCCACTAGCAGTATGGTGCCGGTGCCGGTTTCATATTGCGGTTTTTGCGCCTGCACATGGGGTATCGTAACGCGTTGGGAAACCGGGAAACCAAGCTCCATGCGCGTTCCTACACCGATTTGCGAATGAACACGAATATATCCTCCGTGATTGGTAATGATTGTTTTGACGACAGCCAACCCCAATCCGGTTCCTTTGCCTATATCTTTGGTCGAGAAAAACGGTTCGAAAATCTTATCCATTACTTCCGGAGGAATGCCGGTGCCCGAATCGGCTATGGATAGCTGTACATAAAGACCTTCCGGCATATTATATTTTGCCGATTCTGCTTCATCCAGTTCAACCATTTTGGTTTCGATACCGATACTCCCTTTATTATTCATCGCATCGCGGGCGTTGACACACAGATTGATGATGATTTGCTGTACCTGTGTTGCATCGGCATCTATAAAAGGAATCTCGGGTTCTAAGTGTAAGGTGATCGTAATATTTTTGCCAAGAAACCGATCCAGCATGTTTCGGGTTTCATCAACCAGGCTATTGATGTTGAGTAATGCTGCGCTGGACGGAGTTTGGCGGGCAAAAACCAAAAGTTGCTTGACGATATCCGACGCACGCCGCGCTGATGACACGATCACGTCGGCGTGCTGATGAACGGTATGCTTATCATAATTTTGGTTAAGCAACAGTTCGGCTGTAGGTAAAATCACAGCCAGCATATTATTGATGTCATGAGCGATACCTCCGGCAACGCGGCCAAGGCTCTCCGTTTTTTGGGCCTGAATCAGGTTTTGTTCTAGTTTTTTTCGCTCCGTCAGATCGGTCATCGAGCCCAATACGCGAGTTGGCCGACCTTGCTCATCTCTCAGTATATAAGCCCGATCATAAAAGTAACCGTAACTTCCGTCAGGCAAACGAAAGCGAAACTCATCACTCCAAAAATTCTGCGTACTTTCTAAAACGTTTTTGTATTTTTGGGTTACACGTTCACGATCTTCCGGATGCAGCCGCTCTTGCCAAAGTTGGTAATTGTCCTGCGGGTAATATTCTTCTACGGCAAACAATTTACGGGCGGATTCATTCCACCATACTTTATCCTGCCGTGCATCCCAATCCCAAACCGCATCATTGGTCGCTCGAGCGATGATTTCAAAACGCTCGACATTTTCCTTAATAGATTTTTCTGCTTTTTTACGTTCGTCTATATTAGTCATTGTGCCCAGCATACGATAAATCGAATTTTTTTCATCACGGAGAAAAAGGCCGTTATCGTCCATAAACACGTAACCACCATCTTTTTTTCGAAAGCGATATTCCACGCGATATCGATTACCGGAAGCCATCGCTTCATCTAAAAGAGAAATGGCGTTAGGCCTGTCTTCGGGATGAATCATTGTTTCCCATGTTTTCAGATCAACCCGTAAAAACTCCCCTTTGGTAAACCCTGTGTTGATTTCGATCGCTCCCGTCCAAGTGATCGCACCGGTCGTTACGTCAAGATCATAAATCAACTGACCTGTTTGCTCAGCTATGATACGATAGCGTTCTTCTTTTTCAGCTAACGCACGCTCCGTTTCACGACGGCTCAGAAGCTCTTGCCGCATGATACTAAAAAGCAAAGTGATCAGCAGTGTTGCAAATAACTCCGGAGTCATATTAACAAAAAAAACAGAAATGATGTGCGTGGCCGGCATCGGATTGGGATCAAAAAGAAGATATAATCCGACAATCTGCGGTAACAGGAAAAGGTAATAGTATAGAATCACAACCATCGCCCACAAAATAGGTTCTTGACGTGACCTGGTGAATCGCGAAAAAAAACGATGATAAACAAGCCATGCCATTGCGGCCGAAACGCCATGTGAAACAGCCGAAAATAATTGGAGTTCGTTTGCTGCATTCACTGCCGTCATTGCACCGGTGATGATGACAAACCCCCAATGCGGAAGGAATAAAATACTGATGAGTATGGCAACCTCATTGAGGCTGCTGGATGTCATAAAGTTGAACGTGGGAATAACAAAGCGGATATAGCTCATGCCAATGGACAAAAGCCCAAAGCCAACAGCAATCAAGGTGTTTTTAATAAAAAAACGCTTGTCATGTTTCACCACTATCATCACAATTCCCCATAGGTGAACAATTGCAAAGTCGGAACGTTATTTTATAAATCAAGCGTATCGGAATTCAACTAAATGAGAAACCACAGAGATCAAACAAAACGAAAACGCTCTTACGACTGGAGTCGGATTTTTTGAGTGACGTCTTCGTCTTTTTCGTAATATTCGTATGTCTTTTTCTCTTCGATCACAGTACCCATGGATTCAAAAAGTTTGGATAGGTCTTCGCACGCGCCGCCTTTATAGCCTTTGATCGCATATTCCAGCGAGCCGTCGCGGGTTATGGTAAAAACGATTTCTTTATAGTCGGATGTCATAGCGCCCTCTACCCGTTCCATTTTCTTAAAACCAACCGCACCGATTGATCTTCGTTGACCGATTCTTTTACCAATTGAAATCCGGCTTTTTGCGCTTCTGAAACAACTCGACTATAGGCATATTTTTGTGTCAATTTGCCGATAAAATCTTTATCCGAGGCCAAAACCATATCATCTCCCGCAATCTCATATTCACCGCTACGGTTTTTTATAAAACCGATCATTCCAAATGCCGTTTTTGCCGTTAGATCGACATCGTACGAACGCCCTAAAAGGGTTTTTATTTTTTTGGAATTAGAAATTTCGCAACCCATTTCTTTCAAAGCATTTTCCAAATGGACACGCTCGCGAAGAGCGGTTTTCAGCGAAACGAACTTAGACATGAAATTACTTTCGTTTGGTAACGCGACGGTTTAACTTGGCTCAAAGTAGAGAATTTTTTTTCGTCTTGCAATCTCAAAAAATCAAGGTGTATTGAAGTTATGCGTAAATGGATTGTTGTTTTTTTGAGTTTGGCTTGTTTGTTTTTTTATCTTAAAAACTATGACATCTCATCGGTTGACGGCCTTCCCGAAAACCACGGCGTCATAACCAAAATCAGCGATGGCGATACATTCCTGATCGAAGTGAACGGGAAAACGGAAAAAGTGCGTTTGATCGGAATTGACACGCCCGAATCCAAGGATAATCTCAAAGCCAAAAAAGACGCGGCTCGTAATTCTGCTGATCTTGATGCGATGGTTCGGCAGGGGATCGAAGCACGCCGTTTTGTGGAACAGAATTTTCCTCTCGGAACAACCCTCCGCATCGAAACCGATCGCGATACGCGAGATCGTTACGGCCGGATGCTCGCCTATCTTTTTACGGAAGACGGCAGGATGATCAATGAGACCATCATTCGCGAAGGTTACGCCACACCGTTATTTTATTCGCCTAACTACAAATACAAATCGCGTCTTGAGGAAGCATACCGTTATGCTAAATCAAACAAAAAAGGCCTTTGGCAAAATGGCAAACCGTTGCATATCCGAAAAGACGAATAAGTTTATATAAGGCTATTTTTTTATAGATTTTCTGCTTTGCATCCCATACTTTGCCGCGGTTTTTTAAGGCAATCGAAAATTAAAAATATCATATAAGGATTTGTTATATGCCACTTCGTTGCGGTATCGTCGGTCTCCCCAATGTGGGTAAATCAACCATTTTTAATGCACTTACTGCAGCCGGCGCTCTGGCGGCAAACTATCCTTTTGCAACGATCGAACCCAATGTCGGCGTAGTGACAGTCCCAGATCATCGTATTGACGCTCTGACCAAAGTGGTCAAACCCAAACGCGTACTTTATACGACTGTGAATTTTGTTGACATCGCAGGACTTGTCAAAGGCGCCAATGCCGGGGAAGGATTGGGCAATCAGTTTCTTAGCCACATTCGTGAAGTGGATGCTATCGGCCACGTCGTACGTTGTTTTGACAACGCGGATGTCGTCCACGTCGAAGGCAGTGTTAACCCCGAACGTGATATAGCCATCATTGATACCGAACTTGTACTCAAGGATCTCGAATCCGTAAACAAACGCATTTCCCAAGTTGAACGAACTGCAAAAAGCGGTGATAAGGATGCGAAACTTGCTTTTGATGTGCTGAGCAAAGTCAAAGCACAACTCAATGACGGAAAACCGGTTCGTCTGATGAGTTTATCCGAAAATGACCGCAAAGCTATCGCGGATCTTTTTTTGCTTACAGACAAACCCGTGCTTTATATATGCAATGTATCGGAGAGCGATGTACTCACGGAAAATAATTATGTCAAACAAGTCCGCTCCATTGCCGAAAAAGAAAATGCACGTGTTGTTGTGATTTCGGGGCAGATCGAATCAGAAATTCAGCAATTACCTGAAGAAGAACGTAAGGGATTTCTCGAAAGTTTAGGTCTCAAGGAACCGGGGCTTCATGCGCTTATTCGTGAAACATATTCGTTATTGGATATGATTTCTTTTCTTACCGCCGGCGTCGAAGAAGTGCGTGCATGGACGATCACACGCGGCACTAAAAATCCTCAGGCCGCCGGAGTGATCCATTCGGATTTTGAAAAAGGCTTTATATGCGCGGATGTGATTTGGTGGGAAGATTTTGTCAAACACGGAGGCGAACAAGCCTGTAAAGACAAAGGCCTGCTCCGTACCGAAGGAAAAGAATACGTCGTCAAAGACGGCGACGTAATGCACTTTAAGTTTAATGTGTAAGAATAGACATTAAATCTTAAATCTAGAAAACTACAGCATTTTCCAGAGTGTTTTGACCAATTTTTCTAGCCCCGTTTGGGCAACCGAGGATATCATCAATACGGGTGTGCCATCTTTCATTTTGGTTCGTTTGGGCAATGTATCTACCGTATCTATTTTGGTCAATACGACGAGACGGGGACGATTGAGTAATTCTTTATTAAAAGCCTTAAGTTCCTTTTTTAACGTCACATAATCTTTTTCGGGGTTTGCGCTTTGCACATCAATCAGAAAGGCAAGCGCTTTAGTACGTTCAATGTGTTTCAAAAACTGAACACCCAAACCTTTACCCTCATGAGCGCCTTCGATCAAACCTGGAATATCTGCCAATACCAGTGAGCGATACTCACCGATTTTGATAATACCCAGATTCGGCGTTAATGTTGTAAAAGGATAGTTCGCTATTTTAGGTTTGGCCGCTGTTACTGACGCCAGCAAAGTAGATTTCCCGGCATTGGGAAAACCGACAAGTCCTACATCTGCCAATACTTTAAGTTCAAGATCCAGAAATTTTTCTTCACCGCGTTCGCCGGGCGTAAATTCGCGCGGCGTGCGATTGGTAGGCGACTTAAAACGTGAATTTCCCTTACCACCTTGACCGCCTTTGGCGAGAACGGCGCGTTGTCTGTTTTCGGTAAGATCACACAGCAATTCACCGGTTTCCTGATCCTTGATGATCGTCCCGACAGGTACTTTGATTACAATATCATCCGCAAAACGACCGGACATATTTTGGCTGCCGCCTTTTTGTCCGTGCTGGGCACGAAAAATGCGATGATGAACGATGTCCTGAAGCGTATGAAGATTTTCATCGGCTTCAAAAACTACATCACCACCTTTGCCGCCGTCACCGCCGTCCGGGCCGCCTTTGGGAATAAATTTTTCCCTGCGAAAACTTACACAGCCGTCGCCGCCATGACCGGCCCGCACTTGTATTTGTACAAAATCAATGAACATTTTTTGAGTCGCTTAAGCCAATTAAATTATTTCGTATCTTTAGGAGGATCAAAATGTCGGCGGCACCGCGCTTCGTACGTACCTGTCGCGCCTACCAAAACGCGATCGGCGCTTTGGACAAGTCGCTGTGTATAGTTGGCCGGTGCACCACATACCATACAGATAGCCATGGGTTTGTCTACCACTTCAGCCACCGCAAGAAGCTGCGGCATCGGCTCAAAAGGCCGACCTAGATAATCTTTGTCCAATCCGGCAACGATTACGCGTTTACCCATGTATGCTAATTTATTACATATTTCAACAATCGAAGCATCAAAAAACTGTGCTTCGTCAACTCCGATGACGTCCGTTCTAGGATCAAGTTTCTCCATGATTTCGGACGCTTTTTCGATAACTTCAGAAGGCATTTTAAGTTCGCTGTGAGAAACAATATGATCTTCACTATAACGCGAATCAATTTGCGGTTTAAAAACCTGAACACGCATTTTGGCAATTTCCGCCCGGCGCATGCGGCGAATAAGTTCTTCAGATTTCCCACTGAACATGCTTCCGGCTATCACTTCGATCCAACCGCTGTTATGTACAATATTCATATATGGAACGGGTTAAATTAATGCTCTGCAAACTACAAATTATTTACATCCATCAGCGCGGCATAATAATGTTATTTTGGTGTTTCCGCAAATTGTTTTTATTAACTTATGTACAAAGAAATATATTGATTCTATGAACCAAGAAATAACCATCAACGGCGTAGGCATTCACAGTGGGAAACCAAACAGTGTTCTTATTCGCCCACATGATCATGGTGTACTTTTTAATGTTGAGGGAACGCCAATTCCTGCGCTTATCCAACATGTAAAAGACACCCAACGCGCTACTACGATTTCTGTCGGCGGTCGTTCGTTACGTACCATAGAGCACCTCTGCTCAGCCATCTACGGATTAAACCTCTGCGGTGCTGAAATCACTGTAACCGGCGGTGAAATCCCCATCTTAGATGGAAGCGCAATGCCTTTTATCGAAGCACTCGCTGACACTCTTACTACTGAAAGCCAAAATGAACCACTAACCATTGATCGTACCATCACTCATCGTAACCCTGACAACGGAGCGTTTATTCGAATCGAACCAAGCCAAGATTTTCATGTCACTTATACTCAGCGTTTTCAAAAACGCGCCATTGATACTTTTTCTTTTTTAAGTTCACCTAAAAATTACATCAAAGAAATCGCGTCAGCCCGTACATTTGCTTACGCGGGTGAATTGCAATTGCTATATCGTAAGGGGTTTATTCGCGGTTTGGATCCTAATGCCGGTTTTATAATTTTGGATTCGGAACCCAATTGGGACTTGATGGAAGAAATTATCGGTGATGATGCGCGCAGTGCGGTTCATGAAACGCCCTTTTATAAGATATTATCAAAAATTCCTCCGCGCTATCCCAACGAGGCCACGCGTCATAAAGTGCTCGATATTTTAGGTGATTTTTCACTTCTCGGTATGCCTATCAAAGGTTTGATAACCGCGGATGGTACTGGTCATTCAGAAAATATAGCTCTCGTACAAAAAATCGCAGAAACCTACGGATTGATTCATTTTGACCCGCTTGGGGATGACGAATAATTTTTGAATAAAAAAGCCGACGCAAAATACGTCGGCTTTTAAATTAACATGATACCGGAGAGGATTTTATAATTTTAACAGACTAAACATACAACCTTCGATGTCTTGTTTTAAGTCTTCGTGATTTTCCGGATAATAATATCCTTCACACATACCTGTAAAAACATAGACCATAGTAATGTCACCATTGGTGATCGTACCACCGCCGGTTTTATTTTGTAAATCAAAGACAAATGAGCCTGTGGATGATAAAGCTGCATCGGTTTTGGTGATGGTAAATGTCAGTGTCACACTGGAACCGTCACGAATCAGAGTAAACTGAGAGGTCGAACCGTCACTTTCTGTGATCGTACCCGTGGTTTCAAAATTATAACGTTTTCCTGTTACCGTTGCATTGAGTGTTCTTCCCCGGCTATCCGAACCCGTAATAGTATACGATAAACCTTCCGGCGTACCATTGCCGGTAGGCACTGAAGTTCGCGTGATAGTCAATACTGTAGAATATGTCGTACCGTCAAGGAAGTAGAATGTTGACGAATCGGTTGATACCGCTCCACTCATGATTACTTTTGTGATTTTACGATAAAGGCTATCGCCGGCCGGGAAATCTGTCTGAATCTGGATAGTTCCACTCTTAGAAAGATTGCTGCTATCGGCCGTGATATTCATCGTTGAAACCGAATACCGGTGTGTTCCGTCACGAAGTGTTATATCCATAGTTCCGCTCAGCGTTCGCTCGCCCGTTGTAGCATTGACAGTACGGGTATATGTTATCTCGGATGTACTTGATGATGCATCGGTATAATTAGTGGTGGTTTCCTTATGGGAGGTGCCTCCAACCGGATCAATAGAAATACTCATAACTCGATTGGATATGCCTGATACCGTCGCAAAACCGGTAGTTGTAGCAGAATAACTCAGTTTTCTGTCGGCAAACTTAACACGTCCGACGTTACGAATTATTGTCCCGCTCGTAATCTGTGTAAACCCGGGGTAATCTTCATACGTTTTGATAATCGTAGAATCCTTAAAACTTGATGTCATCACAGTATTCTGAGTAATGATCACATTTGGATCGTATGTAAATGTCGCGCGATAAAATTTCTTTTCAACACGACTACTGCTCGGGAAATTTTTAGTTGATACATCAATACTTGTCAACCGTAGTGTTGTCGGATCAAACACACGTATGATCGTAGCTTGCGTGCCATCCGGATAATTACGTGTGATGGTATCACGACCCACAAATGTAAATGACGAAGAACTTTTCATGAGATGTTCGTCAGATATATCTTTAATTATTGCACTCGCTGTATAGTCGGATTCATCACCGGCGCCGTTATACCCATTTTCGGAAGTTATTTCCTCATTGTCCGAAAACTCGTCATCCACTTGACTGACCAACGCTGTTGTTTTCACCGCCGCTTCAACAACCTCTTTTTGGTCATCGGTTAGTGTGCCATCACTTTTTTCTTTTTCACACGCAATCATAAAAACCAATAGCAGCAATATCCATAATCGTTTCATACTTTAGAAAACTCCTTATTTATTTAAATACTGTTTTAATTGGTCGCTAATAATTACCTACACGTTTATGCAGGCTTTGTGCCAATCTATAAAAAACTGTTATTATTTAGTTTAACTTTCAAAAATGATTTTCAAAAATCTACTTTGACGGATTTATTGCCATGTTATTTTGACGCTTTGTAACAATTTTAACCACACATATAGTAATGTTTATTCTTGTATTTTCTTTGATGAACCTTTAGCTTTCTAAAAAAAGTAGTCCCAGCTTATGCAAAACGATCTCGAAGTTTACATACAAGCGCGCTACCCTTTGATTTATTTGGTTTCATGGGAGGAAGAGCGCATTCTCAAAACGCTCGATCAGATCGCTATTCATCTTCGGAAAATGCTTTTTGTCTGGACGCAAACACAGGGCTTGTATAATTATGTGTTGCCAGACCATTTGGACGAATCCAAATCCGATCCCGAAGTGTTGCTTAACCATATTGCAGCTTCTCAAGATAACGGCATTTTTGTTTTGTTTGATTTTCACGCGTTTATCGAAAATCACCGTATTCGGCGCCAATTGCGCGATCTTTCCAAATTACTTCGTAAAAGCAATAAAACGATTATTATCGTCGCACCGCAAATGACGATCCCTCTCGAACTATCCAAAGATATCGCGGTTATGGATTTTGATCTACCGGGTTTAGCGGAGCTCAATATCGCTTTTCAAAATGCACTCAAAGTTCTCAATAAGCGCCGTGATGTGGTTCTGGAGTTGACACCGCAGATTTCTGAAAAACTATTGAAAGCCGCACAAGGGTTAACCTTGGTAGAATTTGAAAATGTACTGGCTAAATCGGTAGTGCACAGCAAAGCGATCAACGCACATACGATCCAAGAAGTATTAGAAGAGAAAAAGCAGATCATTAGGAAATCAAGCACCCTAGAATATTTTTCTCCGGATGAAAATTTTGAACAAGTCGGCGGACTTGAAAATCTCAAACAATGGCTTACTAAACGCGCGGAGGCTTTTACTGAACGCGCCGCTCAATTCGGATTGCCTACACCGAAGGGACTTTTATTGGTTGGTACCCAAGGTTGCGGAAAAAGCCTCACGGCTAAAGCTGTAGCAGCACATTGGAATCTGCCGTTGCTCAAACTGGATGTAGGCAGTGTTTTTAGCGGTATTGTCGGATCGTCTGAAGCCAATATGCGTCATGCCATCAAAGTAGCCGAATCCATCAGTCCTTGTATTTTGTGGATTGACGAACTCGAAAAAGGGTTTTCAGGTATGGCAAGTTCCAATTTTTCTGATGGCGGCACAGCCGCGAGAGTATTCGGTTCATTTACCACCTGGCTTCAGGAAAAAAAGAAACCTGTTTTTGTAATTGCTACATCCAACGATATAACTCTTCTTCCTCCGGAAATACTTCGTAAAGGTCGTTTTGATGAAATCTTTTTTGTGGATTTGCCGGAACAAGTAGAGAGGGAAGCTATTTTTACTATTCATCTTCAGAAGCGCCACCGTACTACGGATTCGTTTGACGTCGTAAAGCTAGCCTTGTTGTCCGAAGGATATAGCGGTGCCGAGATCGAACAGGCTATCATTGCCGGTTTGTACGATGCTTTTGAGGCCGGACGTGAATTGACAACCGACGATATTTCAAATAACCTGCGTGCCACGGTGCCGCTCTCGCGTGTCATGGCCGAACAGATTTCGGCATTACGCCAATGGGCTGAAAAACGTGCCCGTAAAGCTTCGCGAAATCGCAGTGCAGGAACAGGCATTGACCTGGATCGCTTTAGTGTCAACTAACTATATTTTATTTATCCCGGTAATATCATGATTATTGAAACATTATCTGAATTTTTTGAACGCGATTTGCTGAAGCTCAAAGAAGAACTCGCAAGTTACAGCGATGAAACAGCTATCTGGAAGATCGAAGGCGATATCCGAAATACGGCCGGGAATCTTGCACTGCATTTGGTCGGTAACATCAATCATTTCATTGGTGCCGTACTCGGAAAAACAGGATACATTCGCGAAAGGGAACGTGAATTTTCTGATTCCGGTGTTCCACGCATTAAGCTAATACAGGACATAGATGCAACGATTGTGATGGTGAAGACAACTCTTTCCCGCATGGATGACTCCGCACTGTATCAAAATTATCCGATCGAGAAGCATGGCAAAACAGTAACCGTCGAACACATGCTCTTGCACCTGCTTGCACATTTAAACTACCATATCGGACAAGTAAACTATCATCGTCGCCTCATCGGTTAACATTGCTTCATAGCTTACCCGCCTCAATTGTGAAAAAACCTAACAACGGTTTTGATGTTTTATAGTGGTATGGAAGAAATCAAAATCTCATTAGAATGATTTAACTACTCCGTTATGGAACTTCACATTATTAAACGCGTAACAGTAGAGTCAACGATCTTATGATTGTCAACAAATGAAATGGCTTGCGTTGGCTTTCTAACAAGTAATGGTTTTTAACTCCGCACAAAATTTATATTTTTTCGCTTCATACATTATCACCGGCGCACACAGAATCTTAAATATCAGAATTTTTATACACAGTAAACATTCTAATAGGTTTTCATGTTTTACATGTTCTTGACACCATTACAGGAATCTGAACGATGAAAGAGATGCGAACAGGGCAATTTTTCGGTGATACCGATAAAATTATGCATCTGGACGGTATTACGCTTACCAAAACGGTTTATACCCATGATTATGTAGATTGGCATTACCATCAAAATGCTTATTTCACATTTCTTCTTCGCGGCGGTCTGATCGAAACCGATCGAAAAAAAACCGTACGGTGTGCTCCCGGTGACTTATTGTTTCATTATTGGCAAGAGTCACACTGTAATATTAAACCTCCAGAATTCACTCAAGGATTCCATATCGAAATCGAGCAGTCTTGGTTTGACAATCTGGAATTGGATCGTCGCATGTTTGAAGGAAGTTTTCAGATTACCGATCCTGCAGTTCGTATCGCATTCTATTCTATGGCGCGCGAACTCAGTTGCCCGGATACGGCTTCTGTGGTTTCTATAGAAGATGCGCTTTGCCGCGCTCTTCTGCATGTATCTAAAACTACGGCTTCTCAGTCAAATAAGCCTTTGTGGGTAGCGCAAATACGAGATGTTTTGCATGCCCGCCCATTTGACACGCATACATTGATTGAACTGGCCACGACTCTGCATATACACCCGGTACATTTATCGCGCGCCTTCACTCAATATTTCGGTGTTCCGTTGGGTACATATATTCGACAAATACGTCTGCAAAAATCTATTGAGCAGATGTATGATCCTTCTTTGTCACTTACTAATATTGCGTTGCAATGCGGCTTTTCTGACCAAAGCCACTTCGTTCGTTGTTTCAAAGCAGTTACCGGAATAACGCCGTTTCGCTATCGCCGAGAGTTGTGCAAGATCAATGAACCATGTTAAATACGTTCTATTTCCAAGCCTCCGTACGTGTTATATTATGATAACACTAAAATAAAACATAGAGGGGCAGTATGAAAATTTTCGTAATTCTATGCATGGTCCTTTGTACGAGTATTCCTTTGGTTTCTCAGATTCCTATAGATCGTCACGACGGTATCAAAGTTTCCGACGCTTCTTCGATGCATATACTACCAAGTACTTTGCTCAAGTTGGATAGCGCTGCAAGTCAGGGTGTTTTAAAAAACATTACGAGTATTTTGATCGCACGCAATGGAACGCTTGTTTTTGAAAAGTATTATAACGGCGCCGACGAAGCTACGCTTCACAATACACGCAGCGCTACCAAAACTATCACAGCAATACTTACCGGTTTAGCGATAGATCAACAGTTTATTCCTTCGGAAAAAACACCTGTATTTCCGTATTTCAGGGACAAAAAGGAAATTCGGAATCCCGATCCGCGTAAAAATCAAATTACCATAGAAGATTTGCTTACCATGAGCTCTTTGCTCGAATGCGATGACGATAATCAGTTCTCGAACGGAAACGAAGAGCGCATGTATCTTATTGAGGATTACGTTCAGTTCGCCCTGGATTTGCCGATTCGGGGGTTTGCTGCATGGAATCCCAAACCTCAGGATTCGCCTTACGGACGAAGCTTTAGTTATTGTACAGCCGGTGTAGTTTTGCTTGGAGGTGTATTGGAACGTAGCTCCAATATGCGTGTTGACGCATTTGCAAAAAAATATTTGTTCGATCCGTTGGGAATTCAGCAAACTGCATGGCAAATCACACCTATGGGAATGCCAATGACAGGCGGTGGGCTTGGTTTACGAAGCCGCGACTTACTCAAAATCGCTCAACTGTATGAAAACAAAGGTATATGGAACGGGAAGCGTATCATTTCGGAATCGTGGATAGAAAAATCCACAAAACCCCATGCTCAGGCTCGTGAAAACACCGATTATGGTTATTTATGCTGGTTACAAAAATTTGGCGCTAATGACAAAACCTACTTTGGGTATTATATGGCCGGTAACGGTGGAAGTAAAATCGCCGTGTTTCCCGAGCTACATCTCACAGTTGTAATCACAAGTACGTGGTACGGTACTGGAAAAGCACATGCACAAAGCGAAAAAATTTTATCTGACTATATTATTCCAGCGGTGCAACTTGAATCGAAATAAATTTTATCTATTCTTAATTTTATTTTTTTTAGAATCTTGCTCCACCGGCTTTCCGGAAATACCACCGGGTGTGACACACAAATTTCATGCAACTGATTTTCCTGATTCTTTTGTACTGCTTACAGTTCCTAATAAATACGAATCAAAACGCCCGACCCCAGTGCTTATTGCTTTGCATGGCTCAGGAGATAGAGCAGAAGCTTTTCATGACTTTTGGAAGAAATCAGCGGATTCTCTTGGTCTCATCCTAGTAACGCCGCAAGGATTAGAAAAAATGAATATGGGTTTTGGGTGGAATCGCAATAAGGCTACCGAGCGTTATATCAAAAATGTTTTAGTTGACGTACGAAAACGTATTCAGATAGATTCCACACAAATTTATTTTGCCGGTTTTTCATCCGGAGGATCGCTGGCGGCTTATCTGACCTTAAAGAAGATAATACCCAATCGAGGGGCGATTTTATTTGGAGCCTCTTTGGATACGCGTTCCCTTTTACTTAACTCAGGTGAAAAATATCGGTTTTATATCGGACATGGAACGTTAGAACAAAATTATCCACATATTAGTTCTGTAGCGGATACATTAGCCCAATCCGGCCATAGTGTTCGTTTTGTTCCTTACCCAAACATAGGTCACACGATACCTGAACCGAAACACAAAGAATTACTCAATGCGCTTAGGTGGATTTTAGAAAAGTAAAAGACACATTAGGTATTTCTTAATACCGAACAAATTAGCCCCGCGTGATATCGCGGAGCTTCATGGAGACTAGTGGAAATATATTATTTCTTCTGTTATTTCTAAAAGAATTATGTTTTAGATTGTTACACTTATTACTTAAAATCATTCACACAATAAAAAACTTGCAGTCGATTTCACCACTTTTGAATGTACGTGCGGGGGATATAGCCTTTTTTGGCTAAGCGGGGGAGTTCTTTTTTGAGGACTTGGTAGGTTGCAGATGAATATTCGCAGACGATAAAAGCCCGGTTCGCCGCTTTTTCAAGGTTTTCGTATAAAGCTTGGGTAAGTCTTTCCTGATCACCGCCTTTTTCATCAAAATAATAAATATATTTTGACCACGGCATATAGGTCATCACAGATTTGCCCGTTCGTTCTGCTTCATGGGCTATGATTTTATAGTTGGATTCCGTTTTAGGTACAAGAATGGCAAAACTTTCAGGCAATTCAACAAATGAACGCGTCAGATCGTCAAAATTCTTTCCAAAACCTGTCACCACAAAAAACACTTCTTTGCCCATAGGCCGTAATCTGGGATTTACAGTAAATTCAAGGCGACTGTATATCAGATTACGACGACCGATATCCATCGTAAAGTCACTGGCGCCGGCCTGACGGTTGAGTTTTTCACTGACACTAAAGATATCCCAATCCCGCTGCTCGGATAGAACATTCATATCGAGCACAAAAAGCGTATTTGGAAAATTCTTTGGAAGCTGTATGACTTTACGGATATAGTTGACGTTTTCCAGTTGAATGCGTTCGCTTTTGATAAAACCAGGTTGGATATCAAATTCATGAGTCAGGAGCGAATCAATGGCCTCATCAAAAGGTACATACCGATTGAGTTGTTCCAAACTGACGCCAATCGTAAGTCGTCGCGGTTCAGGAATAACCTGTTCAGCTACAGGTTCTTCTTTGATATAAGCAAAAGGATCTTCTTGTTTAGAAACACGTGTGATTGAAATAATGAGGTGAACCGTAAGCAAAACCAATGTAAGCGCACCAAGCGCTTTCACTATAAATTTCTTATTTTTTAACCATTCATTCATAATTTAGCATGTTCGTCTTTGGCAAATTCGAATATCCACTGCAAAAGCAGGTTATATTTTTCACCCAACGTCACTTTGCGCCTTGCCATTACAGTATTTGCGACCTGCATCGCTTTATCCATTTTATACAATGTTATTTTCGGCGAATCTACCCACGCATAAGATGGTATAACTTTGGGGGGGAATCCTCCACCGAAAACATTGCTGCACACACCGACTACCGTACCGGTGTTGAACATCGTATTGATCCCGCTTTTGGAATGATCTCCCATCGTCAAGCCTACAAATAAAGAACCGGTATTAATTTCTGCTCCATTGATCGTAATGGATACCGGGCCATAATTGTTTTTTAAGTCACTCGTATTCGTATCGGCGCCAAGATTGCACCATTCTCCGATATACGAATGCCCCAGAAAACCATCATGCTGTTTATTGCTATAACCTTGTATGATCGAGCCTTCAACTTCGCCCCCGACTTTACAAACAGGGCCAATGGATGTACTGCCGTAAATTTTTGCACCGATTTTTATCACACTATGGTCTCCGATATAGCACGGACCTTCAATGACAGCATTAGGCATCACTTGAACATGGCTGCCGATCATAATAGGGCCGTGCTCAGCATCTAACACAACGCCTGGTTTTATAGATGACCCTTCGCCGATCGTGATCGCATCAGCATTTACCAAATGCGCACCCGCATAAATCGTTGCTCGTGTATGACCCGGTTTGTTTCGATCAAAATCTTCACGAAGGCCTTCTGCATTATATTTCATCAAATCCCATGGATATTTTATCATCCGGGCATCGGCATCCAATTTTACCGATTTCACACTATTCCAAAAACCAACTATAACACCTTGGTTTATAAACTCTCCTCCGCTGTGCTCTGACATTTGTTGCATCAAAGCATCGTTCATAAGCACACGCCCGTTGATAAACAAACATTCCCCGGAAATTTTATGATTGATTCGGCGATCAGGATGTTGCTCATGATACACCGAAGCCAGCAGCGGCCGGCATTGATAAAAAATTTCTGCTTCCGGGAAATATCTTGCAATGCGCTCGGCAAGAGTTGAAGCGCCGCAACGTAATTCGAATACCGGCCGTGTCAGTGTGAGCGGATATAAATTTACGTAGTGGTCGTCTTCGTATATGCAGATTTGCATTGTTTTCTTTAAACTATTCATTGTGATGGTTTACGACCCGAGATACTAAAGCCTTTCGAAAAAAGAAAGTAGCTAAACACTTTCAAAATTATCAGTGCTTTAACAATAGCTTTTCTGACAAACGTATCGGTTGTAATCAAACTTGGTAGATGTAAAGTGTTAATAAATTTTTCTCTTCTCATTTCAATGGCCAATATATATGGATTGAACTGTTTCTCCTTAGGCATGTCATATTTCGAATCATAAGCCATAACACCTCGACGATACATAGAATTAGGCATGATTCCGGTTTTTTTATAATTCAAAATTGCGTTATCAATTTGCTGCCGGTTAAAATTAGCTGTTCGTTCAGCCAAAAATTTTGCTTCTTTTGATAATTCAGGAAATCGTTCGGAAATATATTCATACCGATCTTCTTCATACGAATTGATATGTTTTGTTTTACCATCATTGCTTTTTAGATCAAGTCCTTTCTTTTCCCATGATTCCCAAATATTCTCAACTTCTTTTCGGCGTCTATAATTAAGTGCATTATTATCATCAATGATTAGTAATAAGCCGTTTGGAGCAAGCAATTTAAAACAAGAACTCAAAAACAACTTATGATCATACATATGTGATATAGCATCAACAGTGAGTATCAAATCATAGTAAGAATCTTGTGTGTAGGTGTGAATATCCTGTAGTATTGGTTTCACAGTTGGTGGCAGTCCAAGGATAGGGAACATTTTTTCCATCCCCTTAACAAACATTTCCATTACTTCTAAGCCAACTACTTCTTTTGCTCCCAAAGTAAACATATAGACGCATTCCCATCCGGCGCCGCAACCGGCCACTAATACTTTTTTGTTTTCAACATCAATTCCGTGTAAACTTAGAATCGTTTTCCACGCTAAAAGTTTACGATTCAGATTCGATTCGGTATCCATGGTCTTAAGTTTACGATCAAAGTACTTTTCGTAGGACGGAAATAGTGATTGTTCGCCGTTTATCTTTTTTACTAATTGGATCCGCTCAAAAAGATTATGTATAGAGTTTTTTGTTTTCATTACTTTCAAAAAAGTATTTTTTAAAATATTCTTTATTAATTAAGCTAATCCGAGCTTATTGACATCCTGTCCGCCGTCCCTGAAAAATTTAACAGGATCGGGTACAGAGGGAAATTCGCGCACAAGAAAAGATTCTCCGTACTTTGCATCAATCAACGAACCAAAATGCGCCGCCCGGTTACGAATGGCATCAGTGAATTCCGGAGAACTGATATAGGTTTGTGGTTCGTCGGATTTGTAAGTCGGATTAAAAAATTGCGATGCAAAAGCAGCCATTGCTTTCATTTTGATATCGATCGTATCTGTAATATCTACGATAAATATATGCCCGTCTATCCGGCTAAATTCGTACCGCGCAGCATAATATATAACCTTCGCAGGCCTAAACTTCTCCTGTAATTTTCCTTTGTCCGACGTCTCAATTTTGGAAAGACCGCTGTAAAAAGACGATTCGCGTACTAAATCACTGGCATGCATGTGATCGGGATGGCGATCATTCCAATATTGGCAAAAAACAAATTCCGGTTGGTATTTTCTAATGATACGAATGGCTTTGAGTTGATTGGCGCGATCATTGATAAACTCGGTATCGGGTAATTCCAGGTTTTCACGCACGTTTACGCCTAGTATTTTTGCTGCATCTTCAGCTTCTTTATCGCGCATTTCGGCTGATCCGCGCGTCCCGGCCTCGCCTCGTGTGATGTCACAAATCCCGACTTTGTATCCTAGTTTGACCAATTTAGCGACGGTTCCGCCGGCCGATAACTCTACATCATCAGGGTGCGCACCGAAAAACAAAGCATCTAACTTCATGTATGATCTCTTTAATTTTTGTCCATGTTACAAAACACTAGAGGAAAATTCAAGGTGAATGACTTGCCCGAAAGGATTGCGTCAAACTAATTTTTCTTAGACTTTGCAGAACGGATTTGATTTTGAAAGTATGAGCAGTTTTCATTGACAGGACATTCTTCGCATTTGGGGTTCGTGGGTCTACAAATTTCACGCCCTAAAAAAGAAATAGCCATACCTACATCACCCCAATATTTCTTTTCAACGACAGCCATTAGATCTTTTTCTATTTTTTCCGGCTTTTCTTCTTTTGTAACGCCTACTCTGGGCGCCACACGTACGACATGCAAATCCACGATAATTCCCTCCGCTGGTCCTCCGGATTCGCGAATAATCACACTGGCCGATTTGCGGCCTATTCCTTTGAGTGATGTCAAAGTTTCCATCATAGTCGGTATGTTTTCATCTGAACCGACAGTTTTTGCAATGCCGGCTAACCATTTAGCTTTGTTACCAAAATTGCGCACATCTCGTATGTGTGACGCGATTTCATCTTCTGTCGCCTTAGCCAGTTCGCGCATAGACGGATAAACGCCAAAAAACCTCGGCCCGACCTCGTTAATATGCTTGTCGGAATCCTGCGCCGATAAAAGCGTCATGACTAAAAGCTGGTATCTGTTTTTGTATTCTAAAGGATGCTTTTTGTTTTTATACTTTTTGATGATCGGCATCAAGGCGTCGTTCCAATTCATAAACCTCCTTTGTATTTATATTTTCAGAATAAGCTTTCTTGTACCACCCCGCCGCGTAGAAAACTCGCTGGTTCTCCGCGTACCACTTTTTTATCGAATCCGTATTTTTTATAAAACAGGTTAAACAAATTTGATATGTGGTCGGCCATATTACCTTCGCCACGCATGCGTTTTCCAAATTCCGTATTATTTAGTTTTCCTCCGCGCACCGATTGGATAGCGTGTAATATCTTTTCCTTTTTATTGGGCTCATTTCGCGTAAGCCAATCAGAAAAAAGTTCACGCAACTGGTACGGTAATCGAAGTACGGTATATCCGGCACTGGTCGCTCCCGAATCTGCAGCTCTCCTTAATATTTCGGGTATTTCGTGATCGTTGAGTCCGGGGATAATAGGAGCCATCAAAACACCCACAGGAATATTGTTTTTAGCTAATAATTCGATCGCCTTAAGACGGTTATCGGGTCGCGATGTGCGAGGCTCCAATCTACGCGCAAGACCTGTATCCAACGTCGTGATCGAGATCATGGCCCCGAATAAATTCAGCTTTGAAAGTTGTGAAATGATATCCAAATCACGCGTTATAAGATAATTTTTGGTAATCATTCGCACGGGGTTTCTATATTTGAGAAACACCTCCAAACATGCACGCGTAATTTTTAATTTTCGCTCGATCGGCTGATAACAGTCTGTGTTACTAGAAAAAGCAATTGGTTCCGCTTTCCACGACGGCTTCAAAAATTCTTTCTCAAGTAGTTTTGCAGCATCGTATTTGACGTGAATTTTAGTTTCAAAATCCAAACCTAAGGAATGACCTAAAAATTCATGTGAAGGCCTTGCATAGCAATAAACACATCCGTGTTCACAACCCCGATACGGATTGATTCCATAAGTAAAAGGTATGTCGGGACTGTCATTTTTTGAAAGAATAGTTCGTGATTTGTCTTCGATAAGTTCCGTGGGTACAGTTCGTTCAGGATCTATATCTTCTTCTGTAATATCGTCTATGCTTTTATCCTGATGCTGCGTATCAAAACGATTGGGTGGATTAAACCCGGAAGAACGCCCTTTGATGTTGGTTGTAAATGGCGTTTGCGGCGCAATTTCAAAATCATTATATTCGCTCGCTTCATCCGATTCGTATTTTACGATGCGATATGAATCTGATTTTTCTTCATGTTTTTCCGGCTTTGGCATAGCATCAACTTATCGCATTTAGGAGCAAGACGCAAGCCTGCCGGTTGTAATTCACACACAATAACCATGATTTCATAATTTGGAGTTTTCGCATGGAATACCTTCCGTCTTCTAAGAATCCGATTCATTCTCAGCGCCGTCGAGGAAAATTTTATGATGTGAGTGATATCTTGGCTCAAAAACCTTCGACGATCTCCGGAGAAGATATACAGTTTTTTGAAGAACTTGATCTTGTGTACCGCACAATGTGTGGGATTCTCTATAATTTTGTACCTTTATCCGGCCATCCTGGTGGAAGTCTGTCCAGTGGACGTATCGTTGAGGGTCTTTTATACCAATCCATGGACTACGATTTTTCCAAGCCGGATATCGATATCAACGACATGATTTGCTACACTGCCGGCCATAAAGCCATGGGGTTGTATGCCATGTGGGCGTTACGCAATGAGTTAATTCGCATAGCCAATCCCGGAATGCTTGCCCCCGAACGCCGTCAATTGCGCCTTGAAGATCTTTTAGGTTTTCGTAAAAACCCGACGCAAGGTACGCCATTATTTGAAAAATTTAAATCGGTTTCACTGGATGGCCATCCGTCATGCATTGTTCCTTTTGTGAAAACGGCAACCGGTCCTAGTGGTGTTGGCGTACCTGCGGCATTCGGTCTTGCTTTTGGTGCACTGGACATGTACCCCGAAAATCCTCCCCGTACACATTTACTCGAAGGAGAAGGCGGCATGACACCGGGTCGTGTTTATGAAGCTATAGCCGCAGCCGCTTCCGCTCAGCTTCGTAATGCGGTTTTACACATTGATTGGAATCAATCAACGATTGATTCAGACCGATGCACCGCTGAAGGTGATAAACACGGCGACTACGTACAGTGGGATCCTGTTGAACTCATGTATCTTAATGACTGGAATGTTATTTTTGTACCCGAAGGCCACAATTATCATCAGGTACTCACGGCTCAAAAAATTGCTCTATCTCTCCAATCCGATATGCCTACAGCCATCGTGTATCGCACGGTCAAAGGTTATACCTATGGCGTCACCGGTAAAGCTTCACATGGTGCCGGTTATAAATTTTGTTCGCCTGAGTTTTATAATTTCATCAAACCCTTTGAAGAACAATTTGGTGTGATGTTTCCTCGTTTTGCCGGCGATGCAAAAAACCCTGTGGATGTTGAAACCTTTTATTGGAATACGCTTTTAGTAATTCGTGAAGTGCTTGAAAAAAATTCTTTTTTACCGCAAGAAGCTGCCAAACGCCTTGCCTTATCTCAAGATCGTCTATACTCTCATAGCCGTACCCACCGCGCACATGCGCCAAAGCTAGCCAATATTTATGACGGCACAGTCAACTTAAGCGCAATGCCTGACGATATTCGTTTGGAGCCGGGAACATCCACCACCATTCGCGGACAAGTAGGTAAAGTTCTTAATTATCTTAACAAAAAATCAAATGGCGCCTTAGTAGCAACGGCCGCCGATCTTTTCGAATCAACAAGCATTGCGGCTGTTGGAAAAGGATTTTCGGACGGTATGTTTAACGCAAAAACCAATCCGGGTGCACGTTTAGTACCTGTGGGTGGTATTTGTGAAGACGCGATGGGCGCTTTTATGTCCGGTGTTTCAAGTTATCGTAATCATATCGGCATCAGCGCCTCGTACGCGGCTTTTATTGTCGCGATGGAACACACCGCAGCGCGGTGTCATTCGATCGGTCAGCAAAATTATTGGGAACGTACCGGCGAACCGATGCATACATGGATTATGGTCAATGGGCACGCAGGTCCTAAAACCGGAGAAGACGGACCGACACATGCCGACCCACAGTGTTTGCAACTTCTATGTGAAGATTTCCCCTCAGGCAAACTTATAACGCTAACACCCTGGTCACCGGACGAAGTGTGGCCCCTTATGATCGAAGGGCTCATGAAGCGACCCGCCGTGCTTGCACCTTTTGTAACCCGACCCGCCGAGACAGTCCCAGATCGTGTCAAACTCGGATTGGATCCAGCGATCGCTGCAGCTAAAGGTGTTTATGCTTTTCGCCGAGCCAATATGAATGCGCGTGAATATCACGGCACCTTGGTACTGCAAGGCTGCGGAGTAGCCAGTATGTTTATCAATGGAGTTTTGGAAAAAATCGACAAAGCCGGTTTGAACATGAATATTTTTTATGTTGCCAGCACTGAACTTTTCAAACTCCTTCCTGAAAAGGAACAGGAGGCTATTTTTCCGGAACATCTCCGTACCCACGCAATGGGTTTGACAGATTTTACATTGCCTACAATGTATCAGTGGATAAGATGGAATGAAGGACTTAACCGCACACTGCATCCATTCCGGCATGGACACCACCTTTCTACCGGATCGGCTGAAAAAGTGCTTGAGGAAGCAGGGCTTCACAGCGAAGGTCAATTCAAAGAAATTATGAAGTACGCACGTATGATCGAAAAGATGAATTTGACTAAACCTCAAACAGATTCAGTTAAAGCTGAAGAAAAGATTAGATCGAATCGAGGTCGTCAAAAAAGTAAAAAGACTGGAGCGGGTCGTATAAACCATGAAAAACAAACAAAGTTGCAGAGAAAAAACACCGGAACTAAGTCAAACAAGGGTATAAACCGGAATAAAAAAGCGCCAAATAAAATTACTATCAAACCCGGACCCGGTAGACCAAGAAAAAATAAGCTTGTTCGTCCGATAATAAAATCACAAAAGTCTAAGAAGAATAAGACGACTAAGAAAATAAAGCCAGGACCAGGAAGGCCAAGAAAAAAATGATAAAAAAACAGCAATAACGAAAAGCCCCGTTAAATTTATTAGCGGGGCTTTTTACTAAACAAAAACATGTTCGAAAGAGTCGATCTTAAATGTATAAATCAAAATTCTATTTTAAACGGTATCTTTACCAATTCCCAATGCAAATAAACCGTACATGATTTATCGGTTACACTCTCAAAACCATACGTTAGAACTTCTTGAAATTTTGCAGTTTCTTTTTTAACCGTTACCCGTAAAGCATCTTCATTTTGATCATAGGAATAACTTCCCCAAGCTGTTGAGTTTTTGTTAAAAATAACAACGAACTCTGATTCCCCTGGTATCATATGCAAACCATACGTTCCGGCTTTCAGAGTTTGGCCTTCGATTTTAACGTCTTTGCTTACAGTGAAAGTCGTATTCTCATTCGCTCCGGCACGCCAGGGTATCATCTTGCCGTCACGATTTTTTGTCAAACCAAACGGAACAAGCTCTCCCCATATTTTCCTGCCTTTCACAGAAGGTTGGCTATAATTAATTGATATTTTTTCTGAACCTACTTTTTGCTCTGATTTGGCCGGAGGACTCGGTTTTTTATTATCTTGAGAAAATACCAAACCCGATAGTATTAGACTAAACGCAAGATAACGAAGTGTTTTTTTCATGCGGATCTCCTTTTATGGTGTAATTAAAAACGGTTACCGAAAAGTAACCGTTTATACGATGTAAACTTTTAAAAGTTTGTTTCTCAAAGCGATTTTAAATTTCAATATTCCACGTTTTTAATTCATCCAAAAACTTATGTGCCGTAAGGTCTATTTGGATTGGGGTCACGGAAACTTTGTTTTTTAAGACAACTACATCGTCAACATCATCTTCATGATCCAATATCATTTTTTTTCCGGTCAACCAATAGTACGCACGACCGCTTAAGTCTGTTCTTTGCTCAAACTCTTCTTCATATCGCCCGCGACCCTGCCGCGTCACCGCGATCCCTCTTATGGACGTACGAGGACCGGGAGGAATATTTATATTTAGTAGTGTATCCGAAGGCAACCCTTTATCCAAAACCATACGCGCTATTTTTGCCGTAATTTCTGCGGCAAATGTAAGATCCGTTTTATGATCGAAAGCAATCATAGATGAAGCAATAGAAGGTATGCCCATGATAATACCTTCCGTAGCGGCGGAAACAGTACCGGAATATAGCACATTAGTTGCGGTATTTGATCCGTGATTAATACCTGAAACTATCAAATCTGGTTTTTTATGAACTAAGTTTTTTACACCGATTTTCACACAGTCGGCAGGAGTTCCGGAAATTGCGTATCCTTTGAATTTTTCTGGCCGGTGATAGTCAAGCACACGAATAGGATCGTGTATCGTGATGGCATGGCCGACAGCGCTACGTTCTATCTGAGGTGCGACGACAGTTACATCCCCTAATTTTTTTAATTCTTTATATAACGCAAAAATACCATTAGCATCTATTCCGTCATCATTAGTCAGAAGTATGTGTTTCATTTTATTCAAAATTATTATTTGTATCAGCTTTTGGTTGGTTTGAATTGGGTGTCCGTATTCGGCTCAAAAAATTTAAACAACCTCGAGAGCGTTTTTTTAAGTTCATTTCTTGGTACTATCAAATCTACAAATCCGTGCTCAACTAAAAACTCGGCTGTTTGAAATCCATCCGGAAGATCTTTTCCAGTTGCTTCTTTGACCACACGAGGACCGGCAAAACCAATCAAAGCTCCAGGTTCAGCTATGATAACATCACCCAGCATTGCAAAACTAGCCGTGACTCCGCCGGTCGTAGGATCTGTAAGCAATGAAATATATGGAATACCTTTTTCATGGAGTAAGGCAAGCTTCGCTGATGTTTTCGCCATTTGCATAAGCGAAAGAGCTCCTTCCATCATACGTGCTCCGCCGGAAGCTGAAACGATAATCATCGGGAGCTTGTTTTTGTATGCTTGATCAATGGCTCTCGATATCTTCTCACCAACAACAGACCCCATGCTCCCGCCGATAAAACCAAAATCCATGATTGCCACCATTACAGGACGACCTTCGATGGTACCATAACCCGTTCTTATGGCGTCTTTTATCTTCGTTTTCTTAATCATCGCCTGGATGCGATCGCTGTACTTTTTGGTATCGACGAACTGAAATGGATCAACTGAAATCATATTAGATTCTGTTTCGACAAAGGAGTTTTCGTCTAACATAATTTCAATATACGTGCGTGCAAATACGCGAAAATGATAACCGCATTTTACGCACATAAAATAATTTTTTTCCACGTCTTTTTTATACTGAACTTCGCCGCACTTATCGCATTTTCTCCACACATTCGGCAACTCACGCTTTTCTGTGCTTTCATTAACACCGTCTTTTTTTCTTTGAAACCAGTTCATAGTCTCCTCAATATTTCTAAATAAGATTAAGATCCATCAATAAGGCGTCTTCTGTATTCATAAAACCATCATGATAATAGTTTTTTCTAACACCTACTTTTTCAAATAGAAATTTTTGATACAATGCGATCGCCGTCGTATTGGACTTCCTGACCTCTAACATAACCTTCACACATTTGTTTTGACGCGCGATAGAGATGATGTTTTGCATCATAAGTTTACCCAACCCGCGGCCTCTATAATCCGGTGTAACAGCGATATTAGCCAGATGGCACTCATCCAATATTATCCAAAGAACAATGAAACCGATTATCAATTTGTTTTGTTCCAAAACCAACGGCAATGCAATATCGGTATTTTTTAATTCATCTGCAAAATTACTTCGCGTCCACGGGCTGTCAAATGATGCGCCTTCAATTCGCATGACCGTATCAAGGTCATCGTTTGTCATCTTGCGCAATATTAAATTTCCGGGAATTATCAACTCATTAAAGTTCATGAAGCTCCGCGAAATCCTTGAAAATAATCCGGAACCACATTATCCAAATCAGCATATATACCCGCTATAGCTTTAGTTAAGCCGATTTTACCGACGGAAAACACATTAGGTAAACCGTCTTGAGAATTAGAAGTATGAATACCTGATAATTCACCAAATGATATTGGATCATCAGTTAGAAGTAAATCCCCTTGGAGCAAATTATTTTCGAGCTCATCAAACTTCCATACTTGTCCCTTTATCAAAACATTATGGTCTTCAAAAAATGCGATATAATATTCTTTTTTTCTCGAAGTCAGAGCAACCCATATACGCCGATAATGATCTATCCACGGCAGCGCGATGGCTTCAAGTGTAGGTACGGTTACCAACGGTACTTTAAAAGAAAAAGCTAATCCTTTTGCTACAGATAAACCGATCCTTAAGCCTGTAAATGATCCCGGACCTATTGTGACGGCAATGGCTTGAATATCTTTTGAACTAATCGAACTTTGTTGCATTACGTATTCTACAAGTAACATCATCCGCTCTGAATGTGCGTTATTGATATTGAGATGAATACTTGAGATAAGTTTAATCTCTGATTCGTTACCTTCTACTAGCGCAACGCCGCATATTGATGTTGATGCATCTAATACTAATAATTTCATAATTCGCGTCGAATACTAATTTGCCTTTCTTGTTCATTTCTCTTTTCAAAATAGACTCGCCACGATGATTGAGGTAGTTTTTTTTCAACACGTTCAGACCATTCAGCAATTACTACATAATCTTCTTGATCCATCATTTCCTCTATGCCCAATTCGGCTATATCTTTTTCTGTATTTATGCGATAAAAATCACAGTGTCTTATGATAAGAGTTTTTCCGTTTTTATACCCTTCGTATTCGTTTACTATTACAAATGTCGGGCTATGCACGGGCTCCTGAACACCTAAACCTTTACATAGACCTTTCGCAAATATCGTTTTCCCGCTGCCAAGGTAACCGAAAAGTGCTATAATATCGCCGGGTTTTATTTTTTCGGCAAAATCTTCAGCATAATCAAAAGTTTCTTTTTCTGAATGCGATATATAATCGGATATCATTGCAATTCGGATGCGGCTTCTTTATCAAGATACCAATAGAGTTCACCGGCGGGTCTTACCATTTGAGCCGGCAGTATATCTTCTGTAGTCCCTTGAAGTACTTGTTTAATAATAGATGATTTTGATTTACCCGAAACAAGAAACAAAACATTCGAAGCATGATTGATGGTAGGAAATGTAAAAGTTACTCTATGTCGCCCTAATTTTTTTACAAAATTATCCATTACAAGAAACTTTGTTTCGGTAATTCCATCCGTTCCTGGAAAAAGCGACGCGGTATGACCGTCTTCTCCAAGGCCAAGAAGTATCAGATCAAATTTTGGAAAACCTCCATCCGACAGCCCAAAAAAATCTTTAATGTCATCTTCAGCTTGCTGTGCGGCTAACATGCAGTCTTCTTCTGTACCAATACGATGAATATTGGCATCAGGAAACCCTATTGGGTCCATCAATGCATTTTTTGCCATTCCAAAGTTGCTATCGGGATGTGTAGAAATAACATCGCGCTCGTCACCCCAAAAGAGATGTACTTTTTTCCAATCTATAGATTCCTTGTGTTTTTTTGCCAAAACTTCATAAACCATTTTGGGTGTTTTGCCACCAGCTAAAGACCATGAAAAATGTCCATGCATGGATATGGCTTGATGACCTATGGATATTATTTTTTCAGCCGTTTTTTCTGCCAATTCATCCGCAGAAGTAAAAACCGTAGTGTGTGTTTTCATAGTTTTGATCGGTTAGTGTTTTAGGCAGACGTATTTAGGCAAGAATTGTGTTGAGTATCGTTTGGAACATTTTAAATTTGAAAAAAAGAATATACAAAACAAAGGACAATTTTGTGAAAGAAGTTTTTATTCTTAGTGCTGTCCGAACTCCTATTGGAAAATACGGCGGTGTGTTTTCTTCTATCAAAGCAAAAGAACTTGGAATAATCGCCGCAGCAGAATCAATAAAGAAAGCAGGATTAACTCAAGACTCTGTAGATGAAGCTATATTTGGATGCGCGCGACAAGCCGGTATCGGACCCAACATCTCAAGACAAATTGCTGTCGGTGTTGGTATTCCATCACAAAAGACTGCATATACGATTAATAAAGCTTGTGGCTCAGGGCTCAAATCCGTTATCAACGCCTATACCTCCATAGTTCTCGGTGACAACGATGTCGTACTTGCCGGAGGTGTAGAGAGCATGAGTAATATTCCATATTTACTTACCCAAGCACGTTGGGGATATCGTATGGGTAATAGTGAAATTTTGGATGCTAATCATACGGATGGATATTTTTGTCCGATGGCTGACAAACTCATGGGCGCTACAGTCGAAGACCTGGCTCTAAAATATAATATTACTCGCGATGAACAGGATGTTTTTGCATTACAATCCCAATTGAAAGCAGAGAGTGCTATCAAAACCGGTAAATTTAATAATGAAATCATTCCTGTAAAAGTGGCTACCAAAAAAGGTGATCAGATCATAACGACAGATGAGCATCCACGGATTGGCGCCACTATTGAAGATTTCAAAAAATTAAAACCGGTTTTTAAAAAAGATGGTACGATCACCGCCGGCTCTTCATCCGGAGTTACGGATGGCGCATCAGCCTTGATAATAGCTGGAAAAGAATTTGTACAAAATAATAATCTGAAACCCCTTGCTCGTATTATCGGTTATGCATCAGCAGGCGTTAATCCTTCTGAAATGGGTATTGCGCCGGTACCCGCTGTACAAAAACTTCTAAAAAAAACAAACTTACGGCTTCAAGATATAGACCTAATTGAACTCAACGAAGCTTTTGCTGCTCAAGCGATTGCTTGTGATCGTGAATTACATTTTGAAAAAGATAAAGTGAATGTACATGGAGGGGCCATTGCTTTGGGGCACCCGACGGGTTGTACGGGAGCTCGTATTACAACAACACTAGTTCATTCGCTTCATGATCGTAAAGCAAAATTGGGAATTGCGACCTTATGTATTAGCGGAGGCTTAGGGTTAGCGTTATTGATTGAAAAGGTATAAAAAATAGGGGCTTGAGTGAAGGATCCCAAGCCCCTGATCGTCTATGTGAAGGTGAAAGGAGGAGTTTTATTAAAACGCCGCCAGTTCAATTTTTCTTTTTATGATCTCAACGTCTTCTTTTATTTTTGTGTTTGATTTCATCCATTCTTCTACCATTTTGCAAGCGTATATCACGGTGCTGTGATCCCTCCCTCCAAAATGGATTCCTATAGTTTTTAAAGAACTTCCCAAGATTTCTTTTACCAAATACATACATATTTGGCGAACTTCAGCTATTTCCTTTTTTCTTCCCTTCGTAAGCATTTGATCTACGGGAATCGAATAATAATCCGATACGATCTTCTGAATGGTTTCGATGGATAAATTTTTTCTTTTGCTGGCTATAGTATCTTTAAGCACAGCCTTAGCAACATCAAGATTAAGCTCCGTATTGGTTATCGAGGCATAAGCAAGTAATCTGATCAAAGAACCTTCGAGCTCGCGGATATTTGATGTAATATTCATTGCGACAAACTCGCATACATCCGGAGGTAAATATACGCCGTCTTCTTCGCTGCGTTTTTGGAGAATAGCAATACGAGTTTCAAGATCCGGCGGCTGAATATCCGTTACCAGTCCCATTTGAAATCGAGAAATCAAACGTTCTTCAACTTGTTTCAATTCTTTGGGCGGACGATCCGATGTTAGAATAATTTGTTTACCAAGTTGGTGAAGCGTATTAAATGTATGAAAAAATTCTTCCTGGATTTTTCCTTTATCGGCGAAGAATTGTATATCATCCACCATGAGCAGATCAAAGCTACGGTATAAACGACTAAACTCTAAAACATCATTTTTTCGAATCGCTGCAACAAAATCATTCGTAAAAGTCTCACTCGTCACATAACATATTTTTTTTTCAGGAAAGTTTCTTTTTACCTGATTACCTATGGCTTGTATAAGATGCGTTTTTCCCAGACCGGCACCACCATAAATAACGAGTGGATTAAATGACGTTTTACCTGGTTTTTCAGAAACAGCTAAAGCGGCTGCTTTTGCAAATTTGTTTCCATTTCCTTCGATATAGTTATCAAAAGTATATCGTATGTTTATGAAGCTGTCATAAACGACTTGAGTTGTTTCTTTTGGTTTATTTACAGAAGCTTGAAGAACGAGTGGTGTGGATGGTGTAGAAACTGTTTGGATCGGCTCTGTAATTTCTTTTACGATGTATGTTACGCCGATTGAACGACCACAAACTTCGCGTAATGTATTCAAAATCAAATCGTTATAACGGCTTTCTAACCATTCGACAAAAAATTGATTAGGTATAAATGCAACAAACTTCTCATTTTCTATAATATGAGGTTCTATTGGATTAATCCACGTTCTAAAGGAAGGACCGGGTATTTGTGATTTGATTAAATCACAACAGCGATTCCATACTGATTTGGCATCAAGTCCGACGATCGCTGACATATTACCCGATTCTGTTGTAGTAGGCTCAACCATGACTTAAAAACAAGTTATTAACAATATAAACACAAAACAAAAAAAACAACACAGGTTAACAAAACAAATTAAGATCAAAGAAAAAAACAATCAAGTTAATTATTTACAGTAGTTTGAATAAAAAAAGTAAGAAAAACGAGGGGGTAATTAGTAAATAACCTAAAACAACAACAACATATAAACAAATTATCAACACAAAACAAATACGATGAAACACGACTACAATTTATCAAAGACAAGGTCTTTGTCAAGTGCTTTGTCAAAGCATAGTATATGTGAATAGTTATCTTTTTGTTATTTTGGTGTTTATTTCTAAAACTTTTTTTAACTTTTTTTTCTTGACAGATATGCCATCAACAACAGAATTTTATAAAACTAATAGATTCAAATATTAGCGTGGATTAAACATGAAAACAGTTTATTTGTTAAAAACGCTACTTTTAAGCTTGACTTTCCACACCTTATGTTATATATTCCCCACCCATTTGTATGTATACGTGTATTAGATTGCTACTTAAATGTGATATACTTATACATTGCGGTTATTGGAAATGCGAAAATATTGTTTAACAAATAAATAATTTGCGAGGATCACGTGAAACGTACCTATCAACCCAGCAAGCGTAAACGTAAAAATAAACACGGATTTCGCTCGCGTATGAAAACAAAAGGCGGAAAAAATGTTTTGGCATCTCGCCGAGCCAAAGGTCGTAAAAAACTTTCAGTAAGCGACGAATAATTTTTTTTGAAATTAAGATTTTATAAGGCTTCTTTCAAAACACGAGAGAAGCCTTATTTATTCTATGGTATGACAATGCTCCGACGTTCTGTACTTTATTTTTTTGTCAGCCTCATCCGTATTTATCAACATACGCTTTCTGTTTATTTTCCGTCCTCTTGTCGTTTTTATCCTTCATGTTCTCAATATAGCATCGAATCACTAAAATCTCACGGTTTGTTCAAAGGGCTTTGGTTGACGATCCGACGCATATCTAAATGCCACCCATTTCATGAAGGTGGATATGATCCCGTGCCACAAAATCAAAACACTAATAATAATTGCTGCTGATATTTTCTGGAGACAAACTCAATGGATAGACGTACGATTTTCGGGCTTTTTATGATTGCTCTTATCATAATATTGTATCCTTTTTACATGCAGGTTGTCGCACCACCTGTAGATCCCTCTGTTAAAACCACATCAGCTGTTGATAGTTCCTCAACTCCAACTCATCATGATACTGTTCTACAATCTAAGACTAACATTTCAAGAGAAAGCGTTCAACCTAAAACGGTTAGCTTGACAAATGATACAATAAAACAATCTGAAAAAATTATTCGAATTAATTCAGAAATATATTCAGCTGAAATATCAAATTTCGGTGGCGGATCCATTAAAAGCTGGAAAATACTTCCTTACAAAACTCATGATGGACAACCTGTAGATTTTATTGAGTCCTCAAAAAACTTAAATCTGAATTTTGTTTTTCAGGGAAAAAATTTTAATACGTGGAATATACCATACTCCATAACTAATACGGATTCAGTTATTGACTTAAAAACCACACAAAAAAAATCTTTAACGTTTGTTTATCATTTTGACTCCGAAAGACAGATCATTCAAAATCTAACTTTTTATAATAATAGATATGATGTTGATATAGAAGTTCAGTTTAAAAATTTTGGCGATGATATAACTAATGGTGAATACCAGATACAATGGTTGTCAGCGCTCAAGAGCACAGAACTTGATCTCAACGGTGATCTGAGTCATACCATATCTTATGCTTATATGGGTGATGAAAAAGAAGAGTTTGATATTGGAACCGACCCCTCAAAAGAAACTTCCTGGTCCGGAGTTACGAAATGGGTTGCTTCTCGAACAAAATACTTTGCAGTATATATTATTCCACAAGAAAAAGATGGGATTGGCTGCAAGCTAACTAGCACAACAATTCACGAAAACGGTTTGCTTACAAAAAAATCAAATTTCATGAATATTCAAATGAAGTTTGAACCCAACGTTGTTGATCGTTATAAATTTTATATTGGTCCGATGGATTATCATATTTTAAAAGAATATGATGATAATGTAGTTGTCACGATGGAATGGGGTTGGGCCGTATTTAGACCACTTACGAAAGCTATTTTTTATACATTCAACTTTCTTTATGATATAATCCCAAATTATGGATGGGTTATCATAGTTTTTACTCTTTTAGTCAGAATAGTTCTTTATCCTTTGACTTATAAGACTTTCGTAGGCATGCAAAAAATGAAAGTTGTTATGCCACGACAAAAAGAGATTCAAAAGAAATACAAAGACAATCCTTCCAAAATGCAACAAGAGATGATGAAGCTTTATAAAGAAGCCGGCTACAATCCTCTTTCAGGTTGCCTACCCATGTTAATACAAATGCCTTTATTGTTTCCTATTTATCAAGTTTTTAACCAAAGCATAGAGTTGCGTTTGGCTCCTTTTTTTGGATGGATAACCGATTTATCAAGGCCGGATACGATAGCTATTTTACATACAGGCCTGCCTTTTATAGGCGATTTTCATGTAAATCCTCTTCCTATCATCATGACTTTACTTACATTTTTACAACAAAAAATAGCTCCGATGACACCGATGGGAGACGACTCCGATCCGGCTCAACGTTTTAATCAAAAATTCCTTCTATACGGTATGCCGATTATGTTCTTTTTCTTGTTTAACGGATTTGCTTCCGGGTTAGTTTTATACTGGACAGTATTCAACGTATTGACGATGGCACAACAAGTTATGATGCAAAAATTTGTTGAAGTAAAATAAAAGAATCTAATTTTAAAGTCACTCGGATAACTATAGGTTTGAAGAGTGACTTTTTATTTTATTATTTCCAAAAATGAATTTTGACGAAACGATTGCCGCTATAAGTACCCCTATTGGAACAGGAGGGGTTTGTATGATACGCGTTTGCGGTAAAGAAGCCCTTAATTTAGCCGATCAAATTTTTTTAGGTCATTCAAAACCAAGCCAGCATATTAGCCACACTCTTCATAACGGTTATATTATTGAACCCTTAACAAAAGAAAAAATTGATCATGTCTTGATCGGGATTATGCGCGGTAAACAAACGTATACAGGTCTTGATACGATAGAAATATACGGTCACGGTGGAATATTAAACGCTAAAAGGATTTTAGATGTCTGTATCAAGTATGGTGCCCGTCATGCTGAACCTGGAGAGTTTACTAAAATTGCCTTTCTTAATGGAAAAATGGATTTATCCCAAGTCGAGGCTGTGGCCGATCTTATTCACGCCAAAACAGAAAGCGCTAGACGTTCATCCATGGCACAATTCATGGGAAACCTATCTCATGAGATCGATGAATTAAAAAGCCAACTTATTAAGCTTTGTTCACTTCTCGAGTTAGATCTTGATTTCGGAGAAGAAAACCTGATCAGTATTACCAAAGAATCCATTGATGCTCAAATAACCAATGTACAACTACAAATAGAAAAACTCTTATCCACCTACAATACAGGTCACCTTATAAGGGAAGGTGCAAAAATATCAATCATAGGAAAGCCGAATGTTGGGAAGTCAAGCCTTTTGAACGCAATGCTAAAGCGAAATAGGGCTATAGTAAGCGACATACCGGGAACTACGAGAGATTTTATTGAAGAAAGCTTAGATATACAGGGAATGCCTTTTATATTTGTTGATACGGCTGGTATACGTCAATCAAAAGACGTAATAGAAAATCAAGGTATCCAATCATCAATGGAGATAGCGAAAAACAGCGACTTGATATTAGCCATTTTCGATGGATCGGAAGATTTAAACGAAGAAGATATTAATATTTTAAAAATGGTTGAAGATCTAATATCGAAACAAAAGCACGTAAAAGCCTTATTTATAGCCAATAAATGCGACAAAGAAAACTATAACCCACAAAGAACTAAAAACGATTTTATAGAGATTTCGGCAAAAAATGATATAGGGATTGATAAACTAAAAAGAAGTATTGGTGATTTATTTCTTAACAATTTCTCTATTGAATCACCAATGATAACTAGGTTGCGCCACAAAAACTCTTTAGAAAACAGCTTAGTATCATTAAATAACGCAAAAATTAGCCTTCATAATAAGATGTCTTATGAGTTCATTTCTCTAGATATTAAAAACGCTATTCGACACCTTGGAGAGATAATTGGTGAAGTTACTGGGGACGATGTTTTAAACAACATTTTTTCAAATTTTTGCATTGGAAAGTGAAATAATTCGTGCTCCTAAAAAACAGAACATTGATTTAAATAAAACATATTTATAATAAACCGGAGCATGTTTCACGTGAAACAAAAAGTAAAAAAACCGACGTTTCATAAGTTTTAACCATAAAACTGTTTCACGTGAAACAATAAAAAGCAAATGGATGTTTTTGATGTGGTAATAGTAGGTGGAGGGCATGCGGGTTATGAAGCGGCTTTTGCGGCATCTAGACTTGGATGTATTACACTCCTTCTTAGCATGGAAAAAATAAAAATAGGAACTTTATCTTGTAACCCGGCAATTGGTGGCACGGCAAAAGGTCATTTAGTAAAAGAAATTGATTCACTTGGCGGTGAAATGGGGTTTATAACTGATCAGGTAGGAATTCAGTTCAGAATGCTTAATAAATCTCGCGGCCCCGCCGTGTGGTCACCTAGAGCTCAAGTTGATCGAGCCGCTTATCCATTAAAAACCCAAGAGCTTCTAGGTTTGAGAAAAAATGTATCCATTCGCGATGCAAATATTGTCGGTGTTGTAGTTGAGTCCAATCAAATAAAAGGTGTAGTTACTGATACTAATGAGCTTATTAAAGGTAAAACTGTAATACTTACTTGTGGTACCTTCTTAAATGGCATAATTCACATAGGACTAAAAAATGTTAGCGCAGGAAGAATAGGAGAAAAACCATCACTTGGTATAACTGAGTCTTTAATTAGTTTGGGATTTGAAAGTTCTCGTTTAAAAACAGGAACTCCTCCAAGAATTCACAAAGATAGTATTAACTTTTCAGTTTGCGAACCACAATATGGTGATAATCCACCAGAACCGTTTTCATATCGAACCGATAGCATAACCAATACTCAGATTCCTTGCCATCTTACTTATACCAACGAAAAAACTCATGATATTTTGAAATCAGGTTTTGATCAATCGCCAATGTTCACAGGTAGAATAAAAGGATTGGGACCAAGGTATTGCCCATCTATAGAAGATAAAATCAATCGCTTTTCAGATAAAGAAAGGCATCAAATATTTTTAGAACCGGAAGGTTATGATTCCATAGAATACTATGTAAATGGATTTTCTACAAGTCTTCCTGAAGAAATTCAAATCAGCGCAATAAGATCTGTTACTGGCTTAGAAAACGCACATGTTTTAAGACCTGGTTACGCGGTTGAATATGATTTTTTTCCTCCGTATCAAATTAATTTAAATATGGAGACAAAATATGTAGAAGGCCTCTTTTTTGCGGGTCAGATCAATGGTACATCTGGATATGAGGAAGCAGCTGCTCAAGGAATGATGGCCGGAATAAATGCAGCTTTAAAAGTAAAACAAAAAGATCCTTTTATTTTACGTCGAAACGAAGCATATATCGGCGTACTTATTGATGATCTTGTTAACAAAAGCACACTTGAACCGTACCGTATTTTTACTTCGCTAGCAGAGTATCGTTTACTCTTAAGGCAGGATAATGCTGATATGCGCCTTATGGAAAAAGGAAACGCATTTGGCCTTATCGATGAACACCAAATGGAAAAGTTTATCAGAAAAAAAGATGCAATAAATCAAATAGAAACTTGGATAGAAAAAACAAATTTGCAACCAAAAAAAATCAACCCTTTTTTAATAAAAAAGGGGTCCGCAATCTTAGAAGAACCGGAACCTTTAGTTAAAATATTAAAAAGACCGGAAGTAACTTTAACTGATTTATTAGATTGTGAAGAAGGAATTTTCGAACCAAATATTGTGAATTTATTAAAATATCGAGACACATTAAGGGAAGTTGATACATCAATAAAGTATGATGGTTATTTAAAAAGACAACAGGAGCAGGTTGATAGATTTTTGCGAATGGAGAACAAAAAAATACCATCCAATTTTGATTACGATAAAATAACATCACTTTCGAAAGAAGCACGTGAAAAATTAAAAAAAGTTAAACCTGGCAACGTAGGGCAAGCGAGCCGGATTTCCGGTGTTTCTCCAAGTGATATATCGCTATTATTAGTTTTTTTAGAAAGAGGCTCATTAGGAAAGAATATCCAAGATTCATTTAATGGTACACTAAATTAATATATGCAAAACAAACAAATAAATTGGGATGTTTTTTTTCAAATATTTGAAAATAATATACTTAGCTTAAACAGCGTTCAGAAAAATCAATTTTTTTCTTTTTATGATTTTCTTCTGGATTGGAATAAAAAAATTAATCTCATCGGCCGTCAAGAAGAGGGTATCATTTCTCGTCATTTTCTTAATTCTGCATTAATTGCTTTTTTTGTTAAATTTAAAAAAGAACAGAAAGTAATAGATATCGGCAGTGGCGGAGGTTTTCCTGCAATTATTTTAAATATTATTTTTTCTGAAACACAATTCACTCTGGTCGAATCAATTAAAAAAAAATGTGATTTTCTTCAAGAAGCCGCAAAGTTTGTCGGACTTAAAAATTTATTGGTAATAAATGAACGGGCTGAAAAAATTGCGAAAACAAAATCTTTTTCATCTCAGTATGAATTCGTAACCGCACGTGCAGTTTCAGCTTTAGATGAACTTATTCCTTTGACGAGTCCGTTTTTAAAAAACGAGGGTAGGATGCTTTTTTTAAAGGGAAGGCAGGTAGATATAGAAGTCGAATCGGTTAAAAAATCAAATTGGCCTGATAAATACTCAATGACGATTCATCGCTTTCAAAACATCCCTTTTATTCCTAGTGATCAAGAAAGCGCTTTAGTTGACATAAAATTTTTTCTTGATAGGTAGTTCATTTTTTTTTAAGTTATTAAATTATAATCCAACCGAGGGAGATCATCCGAGAGGCCTTTTTTACTACGAATTGATTTCAACTTAAGACGAACTTTCCGAATAAGGCTTTGATTGTGCGATTGTTGATTCATCAATATGATCTGCAGGTGGGTGGATTGTTTCTCCATATTAATTTAAAAAAACTTCTCGTAGTTTCATTTCTATTTTACTTATTCAATCCGATTAAATCTTTTTCTCAGGATTTGGATAGTATTTCCCCTTCACTCCAATCGGCGGATTCAATTCTGTTTTTCATCCAAGAAAAAGAAGTTGATAAAAAAATCAATAGAACTCTTACTTCTTACGATGGCAAACAAGACTCTGTTTGGAATGATCCCAATGTTATAAAAGCTTTTGAAGACGAATTAATGGGTTTGATGTCAGAAATTGATGCCAATCTTTCAATAACCGGTCAACTTGATCTGGTGATAAATCAAGCAATCGAAAATGAGGCAAAAAAAAATAAAGACTCTAGGTCAACGCGATCGTTATTTTCTTTATACCCCTTTCAATATTATAACACGATTTCTGTAGACCCCAATCAAAATTACTTTTTAATACGTGGTGGTTCCTTAGATTTTTCACAAACACAAAAACTATTACCGGGTTATAAAGTAACGGCAAAATTGGATTCATCGGGCAATTATGTTTTTGCTGATGAATTTGGCCAAACAACAAAGAAACAACGGCTCAAAGAAACAACCGTAATAAAACAGGAATCTTATATATCAAATTCGTTTGTTTATCAGATTAGAAGTGTTTTTACTAAAACTGTGGTTACTGGTATTGCTTCAAAAGAAGAACGTCAATCCGGGGCCGTAAGACTCTTTAGTGCCAGCGTTACAACCAACGAAACCTTTCAAAAAATATTTGGTGGTGATGAAGTCACTGTAGACGCGACAGGCAATATTAATCTGAATGTTTCCGGAGCCAGCGAAAAATCTTCTAACCAAAGTACATCTACCGGAAAAAGTTCTCAATTCATACCAAAATTTGAACAACAACAAAAATTCAACTTACGCGGTACAATAGGAAAAAAAGTTGAGATTTTATTTGATCAAGATAGTGAGCGTGAGTTTAGTTTTGAGAATAATATAAAAATCACTTATACGGGTTTTGATGATGAAATTTTACAAAAATTAGAAGCTGGCAATATTGATCTAAGCTTACCAGGAACACAATACGTAACACAGGGTGGCCAGAACAAGGGACTCTTTGGTGTAAAATCAATCTTTAAGTTTGGCGATCTTACACTTACATCTATCGCAAGTATACAAAACGGAGAAAAGAAAGTAATTGAAATCAATCCGGGTTCAGGCAATAATTCGGCATCAATAAAGAAAATAGCCGCTAAAGATTACGAAAGAGGAAAGTTTTTCTTTTTAGACAGACGATATTTTAATCGTTATGAAATATATGATCCTCAAAACGGCCGTAAGCACACTTATGATCCTGCGAACGAAATTGTAAATATAAGACTTTTCCGCAAAAGCGAGGGCAATGATAGAAACCCTGAAAAAAGGATAGGGGTTGTAACTTATAACAATTCCACTTTGACAAATCCAAATCTGCACAACATGACGGTTTCTCAAATAACTGCTTTGGATTCTGCAAATGCGGCCACTATGATTTTTTTAGAAGTTCCTAAAGAACAGTTTTCTTGTAATTTCCAGCTAGGAATAATAACTCTCAGTACCAAACTCATTGACGGTGAGGCATTAGCAGTTTATTATGAAACACCACAACAGGTATTCGGAGATGTTTCTTCTGACACTTTGAAATTAAAACTATTATGGAAACCTACCCCTCTTCCTACAGATTCAACTTGGGATTTAGAATTAAAAAATATTTACGCTTTTGACGGCATAACCGGTCTGAGTGCCGAAGAAGGAGAAAGTGTAAAAATAAAATTTAAACCCTCATCAAATAATGACATAACAAGTTTTCCAAATATTAGCGGTAAAGATCGGGGATTACTTGATATACTTCACGTAGATGAAACCAACCAAAGTGGTAAATCAAATGATCCAGATCAAATAATTGATATAGCTTCTTCGGATTTGGCTGGATATGGTTTAGACTACAACAATGGTTGGATTATTTTCCCACGTTTAAGACCTTTTGATCCTCCCTCAACACCGCTTCCCGGTTTTCGAGACGAGGTTTTTCCGGCTTCAAATAACGATCCCAATCTCGGTGAAGTACGAATACCTATTATATACAATGAAGCAAGGTCGTCTGATAAATTTAAACAATTTAACGATCGTTATTCGATAGAAATAGAAAGTAAAAAAAGCAACTCTGCAAAAACCAATTTAGGTATTAATGTTTTAGAAGGTAGTGAAGTTGTACGGCTAGATGGTGATGTTTTGGAAAAAAATATTGGATACACTATTGACTATACTTCCGGTGATTTGATTCTAATTGATCCACGCGCCACTCTTCCGACTGCTAACATTAAGATCGAATACGAACAAGCACAACTATTTCAAGTTGATAAAAAATCTATTTTTGGTACACGTGCAGAATATAATTTGTCTAATTACGGATTAGGCTCCAATTCATTTATTGGAACAACGGCGCTTTTTCATAGTCAATCTACAGTAAACAAACGTGTTCAAATCAATGAAGAGCCGTTTAATAATTTTGTATGGGATATAAATACAAATATCGAATTAGAAGCTAATTATCTAACAAAATTCATTAACTATATTCCTTTTGTTTCCTCCAATCAGAATTCTAAAATCAATTTTGCGGCTGAATACGCAAAACTACTTCCTACTCCAAATACGAGTAATGGGTTGATGGAAAATGATGAAAATGGAGTTGCGTATATAGATGATTTTGAAGCAATAAAAAGAACCTATCCTATGGGTTCAAATAGAAAATCCTGGACTCTTGCCAGCAAACCTATTGAGAAAAACGCTTCCAAGCGTCGAAAATTAATCTGGTATCAAAATGAAATTTCAAGAAGCAAAATATCTAATATTAAAACCAACAATACAGATAGAGCGACCGTATTAACTCTAACCTTACAAAATAAAATAAGTGATGAGGCCCCAACGGACGGCGTATGGGGTGGAGTAATGCGTGGTTTTTCTTTGTCTTCGGCGGGAGAACTTGGATTGAGTCGTTTTATCGAATTTTGGATAAAAAATAATACTCCAGAGGGTAAACACGCTAAAATAAATATCGAGATTGGTGAAATTTCTGAGGATCAAAACGGAAACGGGGGAGCTCCTAATCGAGAAGTCAAATCAGCTTTGCAGCCTGTAATTGAAAAAAATCAAGATATAGGGCTTGATGATCTAAGTGATGCCGGCGAAGACAGTCTTTTATCAAAACTAGGTATTACCAAGTCTCACTATGGAAACCTGAGTTTGTCGCAAAAAGCAATTATTGACAGTTTACAAATAATTTTCCCTTGGGGAACAATCGCTTTGGATCCTGATGATCCATTTGGTGATAATTGGAATAATGAACAAGCACGTTTTGGAAACAAAGATATCCAAAACGCCGAAGCCAATCGGGACATAAGAAATATCAAAGTAAATGGCTACGAAAATAATACTTTTCCTATTACAGATGGTGGTTTAAGAATAGGTGATACTGAAGATATCAATAACAACGGTGTTATTGACATACAAAACGTTTATGCTCGGTACAGTGTAACAACAGATACACATAGTTTGGATAAAGATATAATAGTTGGGCGCGGAGAAGATGGTTGGATGCTCTATCGGTTACCGATTTTACGACCGGACACAATTATCAATTCAAATTCAATCGACCTTGTGCTTCCAAAAATAACTTCAGCAAGAATTTGGATTTCTTCTGAAGATCCGGAATCTGAAATAATAAGCGTACAATTATCAGAAATACAATTTATCAATAGCGAATGGAAATTACCCATAGAGGTGCCCAACGGAGTATTACTCAATCCCAATGGAAAAATTCCGTCAAATAGCGAAAACAGTAAAATAGTAGAAATTTCCTCTATTAGTACTGATGAAGGTGGTGGTTATACAAGACCTAGCGGGGTAAAAAGAGAAAAACCAATTGATCAAAATGGGAATAATGCTCAAAGAGAGGTAAAAGAACAATCACTGCTTCTTCGTCTTAACGAATTACCCGTTAACTCAAAAGCTATAATTAGCAAATCCAACTCTCAAAGAGATTTTCGAAACTATGGACGAATTAAAATGTTTGTTCACGGGGATAGGGGCGGTTCAATACCTTTACCGATTTCAAGTGAAAGTAGTGATAGTCCGCTAAAATATTTTATCCGCTTTGCAGATCGATACAATAGTTATTATGAAATTGAGCAGCCTATATTTGCCGGATGGTCAGAAGATAAAAACTCACTCGATATTGATATAAGAGAAAACCTTACTTCCTTAAAATTTCAAAGAACTGGTAATGACACTCTCTCAGAGTATAACATCGGAAACAACAAAATTATTCGAATCAAAGGTAACCCTTCATTAGACAATGTTCAGTTTATTTATATTGGCGTACATAACACTTCTTTGCTAAATGCCTATACCGGTGAAATATGGTTTAATGAACTTCGTGTAACAGATGCCGATGATAAATCCGGAGAAGCCGTCATGGCACGCTTATCATTAAATGTGGGAGATATGCTGACTCTCAGTGGAAGTACGGAGTATCGTTCTGCTGATTTTCGAACCGTGGAACAACGTTTTAACCCATCTGGCGGAAACCAAAAATCTTGGAGTATCAGTGGGAACCTAAATCTTCATAAATTTCATATTGAAAGGTGGGGTATTTCTCTCCCTTTGAGCTTTAATGCAAATCACAGCACATCTGATCCTAAGTTTCTACCTAATAACGATATTTTGGTTACCGATGCTAAAGAAGCCAACAATGAAAAAATCAGAACATTACGATTGCGAAACGAAGAAATCAGAGATAGTCTTAAAGCTTGGAGATTGTCGGCCTCGTTGGATTCTAGCTTATTTCGTGACAGTTTATTAAACGACAGTCTTTTACAAATAGCTTTAAATTTTAAAAACATGATAAAGTCGGAATCATTTTCACGAGGTTTTTCTTTAAATTTTTCTAAAGCTAAAAACGAAAATGACTTTTGGCTCTTGCGATGGACAATCAACAACGTAACCTCTAACTTCAACTGGAGTGAAACCGAAACGAATACTCCGACGTCACCACAGAGCATTTCTAGAAACTGGTCGAGTAATACTGCATACAATATTTCTTTCGCAAGAAAATCATATAAACCTCTCAGTTGGCTCCCCTTAACCAAAACACCGTTTATTGGTGTTGTTTTTAAAAATATAAGCGAGACGGATTTAAATTATAAATTCATTACTTCAGCAAACACCGATTTCCAGATTAGCTCAACTTATCGTTCAGAAACAATAAGAGACGCATACAATAACCCAATAAAAAAACCTGTTAATACCACATTAACCGGATCGCGAGGATATGGACTGAGTGTAAGCCCTTGGCAATCATTGACATCCTCAATGAATGTTAAATATAATATGGATTTACAGGGTCTTTCCTATGGTCAAATACTTAAAGGAGTCGGGCGCGGGCTGAACCCTTTTGACGGTTTTAGTGATTTTCGCTTTGATTCGCCGTTGGATACGATTCGTGGTATAAATGATTCTCTTATTTTTAATAGAGATTTTTCCTCAACCAATACATTTGTGATATCTTATAGTCCTCAAAGTTTTACATGGCTCACTCATACTATCAATTATAACGCCGCTACCGGCAGCAGTCGTAATAGAGCAGCTAACTCACAACTCAACAAAAGCGCAACGATACAAAGATCTGTCCAGATTTCTTCCAGCTTCAGTTTGAAATCTTTTATCGGAAGCGTTAAAGAGCCGTTCAAAAATATCGATACAAGACAACCATTATCCGCTGCAGAGGATTCGCGAAAAAATAGACGTGATCGTTTCAAAAATCCAGGAAGTGATAATTCGGCTAAATCATCTGACAAGGACTCCGGTAATGTAATCACTAAAGGTTCTTCATTTTTTAAAACCGCATCTCTTCGTGCCGGATCAACGTTTGAGAAAATACTTTTGATGATAAATGACACCCGTTTTAATATAGATTTTAAAAATTCTGTTAACCTTGGTGCTTTAGAAAATCAATTAGACCCTGCGGCAAAATGGTTCGGATATATGAGTACCGATAATAGCGGTATGTTAGATCATATTTTTACATGGGATTTAGAACCTATTAACCAATATAGAACACCTGTGGATTCTGTTCTTAAACAACAAGTAAAGAGTTTAACTACAAACTCGAAATCTATTAACTATGGTTTCATGTATGGTTTTAATTTTGGGCCATTTACACTCGACATTAAGTATGATCGTTCGGAAACTCGAAGCATTTCTACAATTAACACGCAAGAAATTAGTATCAGACGTTCTTCATTGTTCCCATATCTTAAATTTGTTCCTTTTCCTTTTTATGAAATGACATTACGCGCATCCAATGTTGGTCGGTGGCCTATATTTAATTTATTGGCCGGAGCAACACGTAATATAAACTTTAGCATAGGCTATTTATCAAACGAAAATATAACTCTTAATGAAATCAGGTCGCGTGTGGATGGAATTATCTTTTATAATAACGACGGTTCCGTTGACTCCAATAGGACTATACAAAATATCGGCGGGCGCCGAATGCAAACGTCATTTATGGAAAAATCAATAACATTTCCGCAGATAACTTTTGATATTTCATGGAAAGGTAATGTGACTCAAACCATTTCTTTTTCAAAATCAAACACAGAAAAAATAAATCGGGGCAACACAAAAACAAACGATAATACAATGAATATCTTATCTAATATTTCTTATTCAAAACGCGGTGGTTTTCGTATTCCTATTTGGTTTTTAAAGAAAAAACAACTTGATAATGAAGTGCGAATGTCTTCACAATTTACATTTAGAAAAACCCAAAGCTTTTCTCAATCAAACACACGCACGAATGATGGTTTTAGACAGCCAAAGCAAAAAACATCTGAGACGACATATTGGTCGGTAGAACCAAGGATAGACTATTCATTTACCCGTTGGGTAACAGGTGGAACTTTTTATAGATATGAATATAACAAAAGCCTAACATTAGGAAAAACAACACGCATTTTGTTTGGATTAAATGTTAATATCACGATCGGAGCTTAAAAATTAATGTAAAAACAATGTTGATATAAGTAATATGTTATCAACAATTTATACCTATTAACATAATATTGCTACTTACTAATAAACCAATAACATTTTATATAACATAAACCTTTAAAATACAGACCCATTAAAAATTCTTCACATATTAACAAATCTATACTACTACTACTACTATATATAATAAATAAGAATAATAGAGGTATATAATGTATAAACTCTTTTTTCTAAGTATATTGATGTTTTCCTGTAACAATGAAATGGTCTACAAACAAAACTTGTTAAATGCAAAAATAGAAAGAAAAAATAAAGAAATATATAAGCTTTTAAATAAAGAATCTGAAACAGAACGATTAAATGCTGTTCGGTGTTTAGGTGAACTTCAGGATAGTAATAGTATTCTTCTTATCGAAGAAAAAATCAAAACAGAAAAATCTGATTTAGTGTATAATGCTTATTTATTTTCATTAGGACAATTAGGTTTTCTTAATAATCATAATCTAAACTTAAGAATAGAAAAATTCCTTATAGAACAAATTGAACCTAATAAAGATACACAGTATCAATTATATGTAGATGCATTAAGTAAAGTAGGGTATCAAAATTCAATAATAAAAATTTTAGAAATTGCAAAAAAAGATACAAATCCCACTTTAAAGAAACATGTTAATTTGAGTTTAGCAAGACTAGCAAATAGAAATCAAAAAAATATAAACGTAATTACGTATCTTAATGAAAGTATTACCAGTAAAAACGATGATGTACGATGGTCAGCCGCCTATGCATATATGCGTATATCTGACACAAATACAGTAAAGTATATTTTAAACTATGTAAAAGATAGTGATCCACGAGTTCGTATGGATATAGTACGTGCAATCGGAAATATGAAGATCAATAAAACCAATGAATTCTATAAAACAACGATAAATACGTTGATTGAAATTCTGCATAATGACCCAGATTGGCGTGTCCGATCCAACGCAGCCTCTAGTCTCGGGAATTATAAATTTGATTTCGAAGATATTAAGAAGATTTATTATTTAACGGCCTTAGAAAAAACAAAAGATAAAAATGAACACGTAAGAATAAGTGCAATACGATCGATAGCAAAAAGTTATTCTGGTGATATAAAACCTAACAACGTATTTCTTGATGATTTGTTTGATCGTTATTTAACGAATACCGATAAAAACATGGAAAACGCTGAATTTTTTAATGCGCTTTGTTTTATGTTTGGAAATAAGCTTTTAGAAAACGGCGAATTTATCGAATATTGTAAAAAAGTGAATCAAATAAAAAACGCATATGTTAGAGCTAAAATATTTGAATCATTATCTAACCTCACATCTCCAGATTTGATGGTTTATTATAAAACAGCATTAAATGATTCATTTTTACTTGTTCGATATCAAACGATCGAGGGTTTGAGTAAAATTAATAATAACGAAGCAAGGGATTTAATTTTTCAATCTATTAATACGAGCGATCCTACATTGTTATCGATCGTTGCAGGAAAAATTGCCGAAGATACAGTATATCGAAAAGATGACAGCAAAAAGGAAGCCCTAACAAAAAAGATTATACAGGCTTTTGAATCAATTCGAAAACCGTTTGATACGGAAGGAAAAATAGGTGTTATAGATGCTCTGATCCAGATTAACCATAAAAGCTCTTATCCCTTCATAAAAACTTTTATCAAAGATCCTGAAAACAAAATTTCTACATACGCCGCCGAACAACTCGAAAAAACAACCGGTGTCTCTTATAAAGACTCCTTGCCAAAAACAAATTCTAATACATCTTTAGACTACAAAAAATTAGATCAAATTTTTGTGAAAAAACCAAAAGCGAAAATTCATACATCCAAAGGATTAATTGAATTGGTTTTCCATACAAGTGAAGCACCTATAAGTGTTTTAAATTTTGTTGAATTAGCTGAAAAAAAATATTTTGAAGGCGTTTATTTTCATCGCGTTGTTCCCAACTTTGTAATTCAAACCGGCGATCCGACGGGAACCGGTTGGGGCGGTCCAGGATATTCGATAGTATCAGAGTATAATACATTACATTATTCACGAGGTGTAGTCGGAATGGCTAGTGCGGGTAAAGATACCGAAGGCTCACAATGGTTTATAACTCATTCAGATCAGACGCATCTTGATGGGAGGTATTCTATTTTTGCAAGTGTAGAGAACGGGATGGATGTTGTAGATCAAATACAAGTCGGCGATCAAGTAAAAAAAATAGAAATAGTGTGGAATGAATAATGCTTATTCATTCAAATTCTTAACGAATAACAAACAAACCTGATTATATAAAAACATACCAGCTTGATTTAAAAAAACAACATCTGAATTGTTATTTATATAAGGTTCCGATTCGTAAAGGGCTTTTTCAAACTTCGCGTCAAAAGAAATACCGAACGTATCCAAAAAAACTTTTTTATTAATACCCCTTTTTTGTCTCAAGTTTAAAAAAACAAACTCGGTTATTCTTTCATTTATATTTAAATCCTCCTCGGCTTCAATTATTTTTTGGTTTTCAATTCCTGCGTAAGCAATGTATGTAGACAGATCGCGTACATTCCACCATCGTCGCGAGTTATCGAAGCTATGTGCAGATGGGCCAAACCCTAAGTATGAAAGCCCATTCCAATACGATGAGTTATGTTTAGACTCAAACCCATCCTTTGCAAAATTAGATATTTCGTAATGAGAATAACCTGATTTTTCAAGATATTCCGAAAGCCAAGAAAACATTTCAAATTCTCTTTCATCGTCAAGAAGAACAACTTTTTTCGATTTTACCATTTTATGGAGATAGGTTCGTTCTTCAATGGTCAGGTTGTAAATCGAAATATGCTCGGGATCCATTTTGATTATACCCGTAACCGTATTTTGCAGATTTTCCAATGTTTGTCCCGGCAAGCCAAAAATAACATCAACACTGATGTTTTTAAAACCGGCTTTTCTAGCCGTTACAAAGGCACTTACAGCTTGATCACGATTATGATTTCTATATAAGGACTCTAATTCTTTATTATTCAATGACTGTATTCCCAAACTTAGCCTGTTAATTCCTGATCTACTAAACTCATCTAATTTTTCGGAATTGACGTTATTGGGGTTCACTTCTATGGTAATTTCGCAATTTTCAACTTTTTTAAAGTTACAATAAATTGACTTTAAAATGGAAGTAACTTGACCATCCACAAGGAAAGAGGGGGTACCGCCGCCTAAATAAATTGTACGGGCTTCTGGAGCTTCTAATTGAGAAGCAACATAATGAATTTCCCTGTTAATGGATTCGATAAAAGCAGGTCGGTATTTGCGTGCCGTAGTGACAAAAAAATCACAATAAATACACACTCTCTCGCAAAACGGTATGTGCACATATATTCCGAAACTTTTGTTTTTCAAAGCTTTATTACTCATTAATTTGTTATTTACCTCATGAAATTAGTTTATATCAATAGTGTTTCAAAGACTAAAACGTAATTTTAAAAAACTTGACTTTATATAAGGGCTTAGGTAAATTTTGAAACAATCAAGAATAGTCTTTCCTTACGCAGTTCTCAATAAAATTAAATATTAAACAAACCAATATGCTCTAATTTTGCATAAGTTCCTCTATTCATTTATTTAACTCAAGGAGTGCTGTATGAAACGTTTTTTGGGTCAAGCCATGATGATGGCGTTGATCGCGATGTTAGCTGTTTCGCTAACAAGCATTGACGCGATGGCACAAAAAGACAAAAAGAAGAAGAAAAAGAAAAAAGATGGACCGCCGGAGTGGATTTCCAAACCGGGTCTTTATGAAGATGTGATTGTCGCAGCTGGTGTAGGCGAAGGTTTTAATGAACAAAAAGCTAAAAGCCAGGCTGAACAAAATGGTCGTAAAAAGATCGCAGAAGCCCTTTCTACGGAAGTAAAAAGCCTAACAACCAACTTCATGGAAGAAGCTACGACGACCACCGAAGAAGGATCCTCTGGAGCGGCTCAGGAATATTTTTCTGAAGTGACTCAATCCATGACCAATCAGACGTTGAGTGGCGCGATGATCGAAGAATATTGGCCGCCAATGGGCGAGAAAAATGGCGGAAAAATAAAGTTCTACGCCAAGGTAGTGCTCAAAAAATCAGCCGTTGTAGACGCGTATAAAAAACAAGTTGAAGAAGACATCGCTAAAAAGAAAATCAAAAGTGTCAAAGGTTCTGCCGATGATGCTCTGAAAGCTCTTGATAATGCGATCGGCAAATGGGAAAAAACCAACGACAACGGTCCTTCAACCAGTGAAGAAGGCGGCGCAGAAGAATAAAAGTAATTTTTAGTAATGCTAACCGTAGCTTCACTTTGATGAGGCTACGGTTATTTTTTTGAAATCTGATAGGAGTAGGTATGAAATCAGTTCAAATGTTTTTGATTAGTTCACTTTTGATTTTCATGTCTTGTGGTGGCGGTAAAGCGACATCCAAAAATGAAAATAAAATTCCTAAATGGGTCAGCAAACCCGGGCTTTATGAGGATGTGATCGTTGCGGCCGGCATAGGAGAAGGGCTTTCCGAGCAAAAAGCAAAAAGCCAAGCCGAACAAAACGGGCGCAAAAAAATAGCCGAAGCACTTCAGACGCAAGTCAAAAGTCTCACAACAAACTTCATGGAAGAAGCTGGTACAACAACAGAAAAAGGTACTGAATCGGCCGCACAGGAATATTTTCAAGAAGTTACTCAAACCTTGACCAATATTACTCTCAACGGTGCTGTTTTGGAAGAATACTGGCCTCCGATGGGTGAAAAAGACGGAAATAGAATCAAATTTTACGCAAAAATGGTATTAAAAAAATCATCACTCGTAGATGAATTTAAGAAAAAGGTTGCCGATGATATTGCACAGAAGAAAATCAAAAATGTAAAAGCCAGTGCCGACGAAGCTCTAAAAGCGCTTGATAAAGCGATCGGTAAATGGGAAAAAACATCGGAATCTGCAGATTAGCTAACAATTATCCGGGCTGTAGCCATTAAATAAAATGGTACAGCCCGTTTTTTTTGAACATTCTTATACAAATACCGCGACATAACTTGATTTTGAGAAGTTATTTGGAACACATTACCACATTTAAGGTACTTACATATTCGTTTTCGCTTCAAGTTTGTATGAGGGCAATTATGGAAATGCAATCTAAAATCAAATTTCTGTGGTTTGTTATTTTTCTTTGCTTTGTACAAACTAATTTATGGTCACAAGGCTCGGCACCACAGTGGGTCAATGAATTGCCAATGAAAGATGGTACGCTGTACGCCGTAGGATTGGTCAATCGTTATTATGAAAAGAAAGCGGGAGAAGCCGCCGCCGATAGCGCCGCCAGGTCGGAGTTATCACAAACACTGAAACTAAATATTAAAACAACAGTTCAAAGTTGGTCGGGAACCGTAGGTGGTACAGGTTTCATTCAAGAATTAGAAAAAACGATAGATCAGGACGTTTTTGAATCCGTGCGTGGGGCACAAGTGGTAGGGCGTTGGGTGGATCCGGAAGGGTTGACCTATTCTTTAGTATCTATGCCTCTTTCGGGGGTTGGTACAATTCAAACTAAAATCGTAGCGTTTGCCAAAGAAAATTCCGGAGGGAAAAAAGAAGCAAAAAAAATCGAAAAACTGGAAGTTTCCCTCAAGGGCTTAAAAGATCCCAAATCATATATACGCTCCTCAAAACCGGATTGGATAAATGGGTTACCCGAAGAAGATGATGCTATATACGCACTTGGCATAGCTGAAAAATTTTATTTTTATGTTAATGGGCGTGAATCAGCCAAAGATAAAGCCAGAGCAGAAATAGCGGCAACTGTAAAAACGGAAGTAAACGCTATACTAACTGACTGGTATGAAGTTAACGAAGGTAGCGCTTCTTACGGATCCCAACAAAGTTTTATGGAAGAGATGTCCAATCAAGTTTCTGAAGCAACACTAAGTGGTACGCAGATCGTGGAAACATGGTATGACAAATCTACGAAATGGCATTATGCACTTGTTCGCATGTCGCTAAGCAAGGTTGTTGGCCAAATACAAGAAAAAGCAAAAACTAAAGTTAAAGATGAAAAAGGTCTAAAAGGGTTAAGCGATAAACTTGGTAAAATGATCAATCGCGATTATCTCAAATCCAAAGATGGTTTACCCACGTGGATCAATAAATTGCCTAAGGATAAAGAAGCAATATTTGCAGTGGGTATTGACAACGGAAAATATTTTTCTGAAACACAAGGTATAGAAAAAGCGAAAGCCGACGCAAGAACCAAATTGGCTAAGACCGTATCCGTGACAGTGGAAAATATCACAAAGTCATGGATCGAAATCGAAGAAAAATCGGGCGATACAAAAGGCGAACCACTCAATGACTATATGTCCTCATTGACTAAAGAAGCAACGGATGTCAGTTTACAAGGATCTCAGGTACTGTCCGTATATACAAAACGTGAAAAAGATGGAAAAGTAACATATTATGCCTTAGGAAGGCTATTTACCGGAAGCATGATTTCTAAATTAAAGAAAAAAGCATCCGAAGTAATGAATATACCACAAACAAAACCCAACGAGACTCAAGAACAAAAAGCAAAACGAATACTTAGTTCGGGTCGAGAAAAAGCCGCCGCTGCTCTCGAGCGATTGAACGCCGCATTAGATAAAGTGAATCAATAATATATATATAAATACTACTGGAGGATCTGATAATGAAACGTTGTATGTGGATGCTTGCGATGGCGCTTATTGTGGCCACCTTACTTCCAATGGATCAAGCACAAGCTCAGAAGAAAAAATCAAAAGATGATAAAAAATCGAAAACCAAAAAAGGTGGAACGCCCGAATGGATTACCAAACCGGGCTTATATGAAGACGTTATAGTCGCTGCCGGCATAGGTGAAGCGATGTCCGAACAAGCCGCAAAAAGTGAAGCTGAAACAGATGCACGAAAAAAAATCGCTCAAGTGTTACAAACCCAAGTGCAAAGTCTGACTACCAATTTTATGGAGGAGGCCAATACAACAACAGAAGCAGGATCAACCGGTGCGGCACAGGAATATTTTAGTGAAATAACCCAAGCCATGACGAACCTTACGCTCAAGAATGTAATCATAGAAGAATATTATCCACCACAAGGTGAAAAAAGCGGAAAAAAAATCAAGTTCTATGCAAAGGCTGTATTGAGCAAAACAGATTTTGCAGAAAAATTTAAAAATCAGGTTTCTACAGATGCAGCATCTGGCAAAATAAACGGCGTTAAAATGAACGCCAACGACGCACTAGCCCGTTTGAATAAAGTCTTAGGCGGCTGGGGTCAGGAAGAAGAAATCGGAAGTACTACAGATAAACCAACCGCGACGACAGGTTTGGGAACGGGAATAAGCAAACCCGGCGGAACCGGAGATACACCTACGGCGACAGCACAAACCGGAAGTAAAGCCGCCAGTTATCCAGATTGGAAAAAAAGCTTACCCAATCGTCCATCGCGCCCCGGATATTATCAAGGTTTGGGTGTAGCGCCAATTACTTCAAATCAAGCTCAAGATGAAAAAGACGCTGAATCGGAAGCGCGAGCTCAAGTCATTCGAGCAATTCGTTCTGAAATCACCAGTAAAGTAACCAGCGCCATGGAAGAACGCAGTTCGTCTTCCGGCGGAAGTTCATCAGGTAGCTATAGCGAAAGCTTTAATTCCGTAACGGAATCTTTTTCCAGCGAATCACTTAAAAATCTGATCGTTGAATTTCATACGGATAAATCATCCAAAAAACGTTACGCTTATTGTGAGATATCCATTGAAGAAGTCAATCGTCAGTTTGCTGAACGATTGAAAAAAGCGATCAATGTTGCCAAAACCTATTATATGGCGGCAAAATCATCGGAAGCAAACGGAGATTATTATATCGCGCTCACACAGTATCTTGAAGGCGCAAAAGAAGTGGTCATAGCGGAAGCAATCAATAAAGAGCCCATCGAAGGTGACATTGACGGATCCGGCAAAAGTGTATCCGTTCGTGCGACATTTGACACACAACTCAAGCAATTGCTTGGGCGAATGCGCGTTGAAATCGTAAGCGGCGACGCTCAAAAGGGAACGAAAAATGAACCCTTAGCTCAACCCTTAGTAGCTCGACTTGTGTATGACAACATGGGCAATGTGATGTCCGTCAAGGGAGCTGTTTTAGTTTCTTCATCCGTAGCTCCTACTGTCGTAAAAGCGGATTTGTCTGCTCAAACAGATGGTTCCGGAAATGCAGGATTTACAGTGCATGCCGTCGAATCCGTTAATGCGAGTGGTGTTAATAAAGTTCGTATAGGTCTCAGTACGGCTGATTTTGAAGCTTTTGCGACCCAACTTCCGGGTGCACTCGAAAAAGCAAAAACCGTATTCAAAGATTTTAGTTTTTCGGCGCGCGGTTCATCGGTATCCCGTATAGCTATTTTGATTTTTGAAGAAAACATTGGAAAACCTCAATCAAGTTCTATTATCGAGGGCGACATCGTCAAACAATTGCTTGCAAGCAAATATAAAGTCATTGATAAAAATGAAGTATATCGTGCTATTTCTCGCGAACAAGCCAAAGCGTCAGCAGAATCTGGCGATGATGCGGCAGCCAATGCGATCAAATCTATGGCCGATGTATTGGTGATCGGTTATGCTAAAGCCATGGAGTCCGTCGGAGGTTCGACCAATCCTTACGGTGGGGGTACAAGTAATCGTGTATCGGCGTGGGCTGACTGCTCCATACGCGTAGTGGACTTGGAAACCGGTAAAGTTTTAGCATCCAGCGATATTCAGCGTGAAAAAGGGTTGTCTGTAGGCGCCGCAGAAAAGGCGGGGATTATCGCGCTCCAAAATCTGAGTAAAAAAGCATCCAAAGAAATAGTTGATAACATGAATGCGGCATTAAAATAACGAGCGTTCATTGGGAGAAGAAATGAAATCATTTATAATTATCGGGTGTTTAATCTGCTCACTCGTTGCTTGTGGCGAGGTCAAAAAAAAGGGCACTGAAAAAACAGAAAAAACACCGGAAACCGTTCAACCCGAAAATGAATCACCTTCAACCGAAGACAAGCCGTCATCATTAGAAGAACTGGTTTATGACGCAACAGGGGCATCCAGACTCCGTACCGAATCGGCGGCACGCAGCAATGCCGAATTGAACGGGAGAACGTCCCTAATCGAAACGCTTTCTAAGGATGCTATAGCATTATTAGAAAAGTTTTATCCCGAAAACAAAAGCATGTTTGATGCATCTATGGATTTGGAAAAATATAAATCAGACATAAAAGCCATGTTTAAAAAATCAACCACCCTCAAGGGGAGTACTGTTGCGGAATATACGCAATCCACAAAAGGGGATACAACGTATGCCGTCGTCGAAATACCACTAATGGGTGGATATGAAGCCATCGAAGAACAGATCGTAGCCGCAGGATTAAACAATAAATTTTTGAAATCAGAACACGTAGCTCATTTTAAAACGACTTTTAAAGAGTTTTTTTTGAATGAGAAAAAGAAAATACTAACAACTCCGGCATAGCGTACCGGCTGAATATCAGAGGATATCGCGAGGATTTTTATGAGAAAATGGTTTATTTGTTTAACGTTTGTAATGCTTGTCGATACCGCACAAGCCCAAAAAGAATCCGATTTTCAAAACGGCGTTGTTGCATATTCCAATGGTCAATACGAACAAGCCGTTGGTTTTTTTGAATCGGCGTTGAAGTATTATAGCAGTATAAAAAAGAAAAAATCAGTCGCCGCCGATTGTTATAATTATCTGGGGCTTCTGTATCAGGTGTTAAATCAACACGGTAAGGCCGTCGAAAATTTTAAAGCGGCCGTGCCATTATTTATTGAAACAAAAAATAAATCCGGAGCGGCGAGCGCTTTAGGCAACTGGGGAATTTCATCTTATCGCCTCAAACTTGCCGAGTTACGTCAAAACAAGCAGAGTTTTTCTTTAGAAGATATTGGTTCGCTCATGGCATATCATCTCAAAGCGAAACAATATCACGAAGAATTGAAAGATAAAACCGGAGTTGCAAACGATCTCAACAATATCGCCACCATGTATTTTGAAGGTGAGTTTTATGATGAAGCTTCAGACTATCTAAATCAAGCTTTGAAAATTCATTCTGAGATCGGTTACAAAGCCGGCATGGCTTACGATATGGCTAATCTTGCCCGATTGTATTACAAAACCGACGACGAAGCGGGCGCGTTAAAGTTTTATCAACGCAGTGTAGGGATTCTTGAAGAAATAGGAGATCGTGAAGGCGCTTGGCGCACCTATTCATATATCGGTTCGATCTATGAAAGTTTTATGAAGCAGGCTGCCATTTTGAAAGACGCACAAAAAGAATCCGAGAATAGAAAATCAGCTATCGTTGCGCTCAAAAAATCGGTCGAAATCATAGAATCTTTCCGTGGAAATTTTACCAATAAAGATTTTTTTGACAGCTATCTCAAAGACAAGAACCCCGTTTACAAACGATTAATTCGTTTGCTCAAACTTGATGATAATGCGGCAGAAGCGCTTTACTACATTGAGCGCAGCAAAGCCAAAATGTCCAATGATGTTTTGAGCTCCGGGAAACTCGCATTTAACAATAAAGAAGAACAAAAGCAGGTTGATAAGGTTCAAGATCTGCAAAAGAAAACCGAAGAACTCGAAAAGAAGATTGCCGATGAAAAAGCCAAACCGGCGGATAAACAAGATAAAGCGCGCATTGACAGTCTTAGCAAGTCATTGACCAAAAATCAAGGCGACTTCAATGCTCTGATGATTGATTTGGAAACGAAGTACCCCAATATTTATCAGGTGATCAAAGTTGATCCGATACAGTTAAGTGATATACAAAAGCAACTCTCCGATGATGTAGTGATTTTAGAATATTTCCCGGCGGACGACGCGCTTTACATTTTTATGATCACCAAGGATAAGATCGAGGCCAAATCGGTTCCCGTATCATCCACGACGATAGACTCACTTGTTAACAAATATCGCTACTATATCAATGATGTTACTTCTTTGATGAAGCGTGGCCGTTTTGATACCAAATTGGCAAATTGGAAACAAGGTGAAGACTCACGTTTTTATGAACGTCATACCAAACCGCTGCGCGACATTATGGTAAAATTGAATGACTATTTGATTTTACCGGTTTGGGAAACCATCAAAGATGCAAAATATAAAAACGTAACTATAATCCCGGCTGCAAGTTTGTATTATGTTCCGTTCCAGTGTTTGGCCACTGAAACCCAAGATGGGGACATATCCTTTTTGGTAGAGAAAAAAGCCGTGAATTATCTTACGGCCGCAACTCTGATGGATATCATCAACAAGAAAAAACAGAACAAAATCAATAATGTTCTTGTTTTTGGAAATCCGGACGGAAGTTTACCCGGGGCAGAAGAAGAAGCTAAAATCATCAAAGCGGCTTATACCGATGCCTTGCTATACAAAAATCAAGACGCAACAAAAGATAAAGCCAAAGATCTTTCAGGCAATACCGAAGTTGTACATTTTGCAACACACGGGTTTTTATCCAGCGATGAACCTCAAAAATCGTTTTTATTGATGGCGCCTAATAAGGCAAAAAATGAAGACGATAAACTGACTATCAGTGAAATTCTCAAAATGCCTTTAAAAGAAAAAAATGAACTGGTCGTTTTATCGGCATGTAATACCTCTATGGGTAAAAGCGCAACTGGTGTAGAACTTATAAGCCTTTCGCGTGCGTTTGCGATTGCCGGTGCACCGACGACGGTTGCAACATTGTGGCCGGTAGATGATGAATCAACTAAAATAATCATGGTCAATTTTTATGATGGACTGAAAAAAGGATTGGCCAAATCAGAAGCTATGCGACAAGCACAAATCGCATTAATCCGTAAAGGTGATTACCATATCCACCCGTTTTTCTGGGCACCCTACGTCATGATCGGCAACCCCAAATAATTAAACACATTCAATGATAAAAATCCCCGTTTGCATTTGCAGGCGGGGATTTTTATTATGTATGAGCAATTCAAAAAGCCGCAAATCATGTTCGGGTTTTTCTCAAAAAAAGCAAAAAAACCAATCCGAGAGGATGATGTTATTTGGCAAGCTGAAGATATAAAGATACATAATCTGATTTTGGGCTTGGCCGATTATTCTCATGACTCAGACGGTATTATGATCATTGCTCACTTTCCAAAAACTTTAGAGCAACTTGTAGTATCAGCTAAAAAAAATAATTTAATTTTAAAAGAATTGCATGCAATAACCGATGCAGATCGTTGGGCGACCGGTTATTATAATGATCCTGTGGTGATCTTATCAAAAGCAATCCATGTGTCTCCAAACCAACCGCCTGCCGTGCAGGAAGAAAAGAAGAAAAAAATCATTGTAGCAGAGCATTTTCCTACACCGGAAAAAGACATTTTGCTAATGAATTGGGCTATAAACGTGAAAGCAGAAAGCATTCAATGGTATGAATCTACGGACAGCCCGATTTTCACTCGATTTGGTGGTGATCAAATAAGAATTTTAGCCGAAAAATTGGGTTGGAAACAAAATGAATCGATGCAACATCGGTTTATTACCTCATCCATAGGTTCCATGCAAGAAAAGATACTTCGCAAATCTACCGGAGATGGCGACGCTGAAGACATCATGCAATGGTTTAAATCGTATGTTCCATCATCGTTATAAAATATTTTAGGAGGTAAATCATGGGTCAGCTCACCGCTTTTAATTTTAAAAAATGGATAAATGAGCATCGTTATCTCCTCAAACCGCCAGTCGGAAATCAGGTGGTTTGGAAAGACACGGATTTTATAATCATGGTCGTCGGTGGACCTAATGCGCGTAAGGATTACCATTATAATGAAGGCGAAGAATTCTATTATCAATTGGAAGGCAACATCACACTGAAAATTATCGAAAACGGTAAACCGCGAGATGTCAAAATCAATGAAGGAGATATTTTTCTTCTGCCACCTCGAACTCCTCATTCACCGCAAAGGCCGGCGAATACAGTCGGTTTAGTCATCGAAAAAAAACGTGCCACGGAAGAAAAAGACGGATGCATATGGTTTTGTGAGAAATGCGGCACGAAGCTTTATGAGGAATACTTTTATCTTACCAATATTGTAACACAACTTCCGCCGGTATTTGATCGGTTTTATGGAAATCCAGAGCATTGTACATGCAAAAATTGCGGTACCAAAATGGAACGTCCGGTATTGCCCGTTGCAAAAGAAAAACAAAAATCTAAAAGACAAAAAATCAAAAAGAATAATGTCATAAAAAAGAAAACAAAAAAGCCGGCCAAATCCGTAAAGAGGAAATAACCCGAAAAATTTTATGCTTCTGGATCAAGTTTTACCTGATTATCATGCGCGGGCACAGTATCAAATTTTGATTCCATGCAAACGCGATGTCGTTTGGAAGACGCTTATGGATATGGATTTGACTAGCATTCGTACTCTTCAATTGCTGATGGGGTTACGAAGCATACCGGCTTGGCTGATGGGTAAATCAAAACCGCAGTTAAAAAAACATACCCTGCATGATCTGAGTGATTCGGGAATGAATGTGATTTCAGAGGTCAAAGGATCTGAAATTGTACTGGGCATAATCGGAAAGTTTTGGCAAATAAGCGCCAATGTAAGAACCGACATACCTGCGGAACGGTTTGTTTCATGTTCAGAAAACGATTTGGCTAAAGCCGCCTGGAATTTTTTTCTCACAGAAACGAACGGTATTACGACGGTTTATACCGAAACGCGAATATTTTGTCGCGAGCAAAAAACGCGACGCAAATTCAGATTATATTGGACATTAATCGGGCCATTTAGCGGTTTGATTCGCATTGCTCTTTTGAGAAAACTTCGGTCGAACACCATTCGGTACGAGAAAAAAACTCTTGATACCGGGTACGCAAAAAAATAAATATATGATCAAAATAGATATTCATACTCATATTCTGCCCGAGAAACTTCCTGATTTTGCCAAGAAATTTGGATATGGAGGTTTTGTGTCTTTGGAACATCACAAACCGTCGTGTGCCAGAATGATCGTTGACGGTAAGTTTTTTCGCGAGATAGAGTCCAACTGCTGGGATCCGCATGTACGCATAAAAGAGAGCACCGGGCATGGTGTAAATATGCAGGTTTTATCAACCATTCCGGTTATGTTTAGTTATTGGGCAAAACCGCAAGATGGTTTGGATATTTCTATATTTCTAAATGACCATATTGCAGAAATAGTTAGGCAGTTTCCTCATCGCTTTAGTGGATTGGGTACGGTTCCTTTGCAAGCACCGGATTTGGCAATTGCTGAATTAGAGCGATGTATGAAAATTGGACTTAAGGGCGTACAGATCGGATCTCACGTCAATGAGTGGAATCTTAACGATGAACGGTTATTCCCATTTTTCCAAGCAGCAGAAAAAATGGGCGCTGCGATTTTTGTACACCCCTGGGATATGATGGGTCAGGATCGGATGTCCAAGTATTGGTTGCCGTGGCTCGTTGGGATGCCGGCCGAAACTTCGCTCGCGATCTGTTCGATGATTTTTGGCGGCGTTTTTGAACGTTTACCCAATTTGCGTGTGGCATTTGCACACGGCGGAGGGTCTTTTCCTTCGACGATCGGACGAATCGAACACGGGTTTCATTGTCGTCCCGATCTTGTAGCCGTAGATAACAAACGGAATCCGCGGGAATATCTCGGAAAATTTTATTTTGATTCCTTAGTACATGATGCGCGCATGTTGCATTATTTGATCGAACTTGTCGGAGAAAAAAGAATCGCTTTGGGGTCCGATTATCCATTCCCGCTCGGTGAAGAAATTCCGGGATCATTAGTCGAATCCATGAACGACTTATCTGAAAATATCAAAGAACGAATACTAAGTGGTACCGCAGCCGAGTGGCTTAATATCAATCTTGAAACTCTACGGGGTTAATAAATGATGCAGATATTTATTAATTGTAATGATGCGGAATACACTATAGATCTTAACAGCCCGTTGGATATTTCAATACCCGTATATTTTGATGGCTTGCAACCTAATACTTATGGTGTTCCTGCCGCATCTGCAAGATCTTATGAAGACGGGAAATTTGTAGGTGACGTACGAAGAGGCGGAAGTTGCAATTTTGAAGAATACCGCATCGTCCCGCATTGTAATGGTACACATACCGAATGTGTGGGGCATATCAGTAGAGAACGTATTGCAATCAACACCTATTTTGATAGACTTTTGATTCCTGCAACACTCATTACGATCGAACCAGAAAAAGCTGTAAATTCGGCCGAGACATACACACCGGATAAGCAGAGCGCGGATCTTATTATCACAGCTAAAAGTCTTTTTTATAAACTTCATACTTTGCCTCGTGAATTTATGTCGGCCCTTGTTATTCGGACAACGCCAAACGATCCAACCAAAAAATCGCGCAATTATATGGAGGAGAACCCTCCATTTTTTTCTCTAGAGGCAATGGATTATCTTTTTGAGATCGGTGTAGAGCATCTATTAGTGGATACACCTTCGATAGATCGTTTATTTGATGAAGGCAAGTTGTCAGCGCATCATGTTTTTTGGGGAGTACCTCAAGGATCACACGATATTCATCCGGAGGTGCATTCACGCAAAACCATTACTGAAATGATATATGTTGATAATAGTATTGCCGACGGTAATTATTTCATAAACATACAGATTCCTAACTTTGTTGCTGATGCGGCCCCAAGTCGTATTTTGATGTATCAGGCACAACAAAAAATAAATTACTCCCATAAAACATGAATTTCGAAAACAGCGTTGGTTTTGCTCAAAAATTAGATCAAGAAGATTCCTTAAAAGAATTTCGTTCACGGTTTCATATTCCCCTTTATAAGGACGGAACTCAATCTATTTATTTTTGCGGCAACTCGCTTGGTCTTCAACCTAAATCCGTACGTTCTTATATCGAACAAGAACTCAAAGATTGGGAAACTCTCGGAGTCGAAGGGCATTTTCATGCCAAAAATCCGTGGATGCCTTATCATGAATTTTTGACTGCAAAAGCGGCAAAAATAGTCGGTGCTAATGAACACGAAGTGGTGCATATGAATTCGCTAACGACTAATTTGCATCTATTGATGGTTTCGTTTTACAGGCCGACCAAAGAAAGACATAAAATACTGATTGAAAAAACAGCGTTTCCATCCGATCAATATGCCGTACAGTCACAAATTCGCTTTCATGGTTATGATCCCAAAACAGCGTTAGTAGAAATAATGCCAAGAGATGGCGAAGAAATTCTACGAACAGATGATATTGAAGAATATATTCAATCTCACGGCCATGAAATAGCTTTGATTTTATTGGGCGGAGTTAATTACTACACAGGACAGGCCTTAGATATGCCACGCATTACAGCAGTAGGGCATAGTGCCGGTTGTTTAGTAGGATTTGATTTGGCACATGCTGCAGGTAATATTATTTTGAGTTTACATGATTGGAACGTGGATTTTGCAGCGTGGTGTTCGTATAAATATCTGAATTCCGGTCCCGGGGGTATATCGGGAATATACATACACGAAAACCACACACGTAATCACAACATACCTCGTTTTGCGGGATGGTGGGGGCATGATAAAAAAACAAGATTCCTAATGAAGCCCGATTTTGTACCTATCCCGACGGCGGAATCTTGGCAACTAAGTAATGCGCCTGTGTTATTGATGGCTTCATTGCGTGCATCTTTGGATATATTCGATGAAGCGGGTATGGATCGCCTAAGAAAAAAGAGCCTTCTTCTTACGGGTTATCTTGAATATTTGATCCATGATATAAAAACCGATAATTTTGCATTGATCACTCCATCAGATTCTTCTCAGCGCGGCTGTCAAATTTCAATACAAACCAAACGAAACGGAAAAAGGCTATTTGAAAATCTGAGTGAAGCAGGGATAATCGCAGACTGGCGTGAACCTGATGTCGTTCGAGTTGCACCGGTGCCGTTGTATAATTCCTTTCTTGATGTGTATAGATTTGCTGAAATTTTGAGAAAGCACTCCTAATTAATAATAAAAGTTAATAATTAAAGGGCAAATTATTATGAAAAAACTTCTCTATGCAGCGATGTGGGTCATTGTTGTGGTTTTGTCTTGTCGTCAACCGCAAACACATCAACCGTTATCAACGAAAGACGGTGTAACAATAGATTATAGAGTAGTAGGTCAAGGGGATACGACGATCCTGTTTCTTCATGGATGGGGTATAAATCAGACCTACTGGGACCAGCAAGCAGCACATTTTGGTAAAAAATATAAGGCCGTATCTTTAGATTTGCCGGGTTTTGGCAAATCCGGAAAAAATCGCGAAGCTTGGACTATTGAAAATTACGCTGAAGATGTTGCTCACGCAATTAAAACATTGGGACTACAAAATGTTATCCTCGTAGGGCATTCGATGTCAGGTAGTATAGTTGTCGAAACAGCCGTTCGTTTTCCTTCAAACATCATTGGTGTTATCGGAGTGGATAATTTTAAAGATGTTGGCCACATATCTTTACCAGAAGAAAAAGCCGGCTTAGATACTTTTATGCACTATTTAGGCGTAGATTTTGTCGGGACGATCACAGCATCGGCAGAAGGAACATTATATTCAGTCCAAACCGATTCGACGATTCGCAAGCGGATTTTGAATGATGTTATCACCGGAAACGCAATTGTTTCAAAAAAAGTACTGAATGCTGTTTTTTCATATGGTTCAAAAGAAGTTGAGATGTTAAAAAAACTGCCTTATAAACTATTTTTGATAAACAGCGATAATCAGCCGACGGAGACGAGGGTACTTTCACAAATAATCACACATTCATGTGAGGTGTTTACTGTTCATGCGACCAGTCATTACCCGATGATTGAGAATGCAGAAGATTTTAACCGACAATTGGAAACTATCATCTCAAAATTAAAATAATACTATGGGCAACAACATTACCATCGTCGGCGCCGGATTAGCGGGCTCACTATTATCGGTTTACCTAGCGAAGCGGGGTTATACTGTAGATCTATACGAACGGCGACCTGATATGCGTCAAGTCAAAATAAGCGCCGGGCGTTCCATCAATCTCGCTTTATCTACACGAGGTATTCACGCGCTTAAAGAAGTCGGATTATTTGATGAAATCAATAAAATATTAATTCCGATGAAAGGACGAATGATGCATGGTACCGATGGTGCACAAACCTTTGTGCCCTATGGTAAAGATGATACGGAAGTGATCAATTCCGTATCACGAGGCGAACTCAATATGCGATTGATGTCTTTGGCGGAATCGTTTCCCGGCGTGAAAATCCATTTTAATCAGCGTTGCACGGGGATGAATTTTGAAACAGGCGAAGTTTTTTTTACTAATGAATCCAACGGTGAAAAACACAGTATTCTGTCAGAACGTGTTATCGGCACCGATGGATCTGCCTCTGCGCTTCGGTCTGATATGATGCGTTTAAATAGATTTAATTATTCTCAATCCTATCTTGAGCATGCCTACAAAGAGCTAACTATACCTCCATCTAAAGACGGTTCGTTTCGACTTGAGAAAAACGCCTTGCATATTTGGCCACGCAAAACGTTTATGCTTATAGCTTTACCCAATACGGATGCGAGTTTTACATGTACTTTGTTTTTATCGCTGGAAGGGCCGGAAAGTTTTTCAACTTTGGATACACCCGAAAAAGTGACTTTGTTTTTTAAGAAATATTTTCCCGATGCATTAGAGCAAATGCCGGATTTAACGGATCACTTTTTTGAAAACCCGACCAGTTCTCTGATGACGGTCAAAAGTTTCCCGTGGAGCTATGAAGATAAAGTCGTACTTCTGGGTGACGCGTCGCATGCGATTGTTCCTTTTTTTGGTCAAGGGATGAATTGTTCTTTCGAGGACTGTTCTGAACTAAATCGTTTTATAGGCACTTACCCAGGAGATTGGAAAAAGATTTTCAAAGAATTTGAAAAATCGCGCAAACCAAATTCCGATGCGATCGCCAATCTTGCAGTCGAGAATTTTTATGAGATGCGTGACTTGGTCGCTGACCCTCGGTTTTTATTGAAGAAAAAAGTTGAACATATATTAGAGGAAAAATTTCCGGACTATTTTGTTCCTAAATATGCAATGGTTACGTTTCACCGTATTCCGTATTCTGTTGCTATGGAACGAGGAAAAATTCAAGATATTATTTTGGGTGAAATAACTACCGGCATCCATGATCCTCATCATATTGATATCGCCATTGCAGAACATTTGATCAAAACACGATTAACTCCTTGGTCGGATGTAATTAGGCTCTAGGAAATTTTTTAAACTATTAAAGTTTATTGTTTAGCCTAGCATTTTGCCACTTGCCTGTTGTCTTGCTGTTAACATGATTAACAGGAACAACCTCCCATCGTATCACACAAACTTTCGCGCGTTACACAGCGAACTACATTCCTCATTAAAGAACCAATCATTATTTTGAAGGTTTTGGAAAGAAACAAATCTCCAAAAAATCCGTGTAAGATTTTAATTTGATGAAAATGGAGAGAATGTATGAGTACAGCACGCTTGGCCGGATTTTTATATTTAGCGGTAGTGTTGACGGGAATGTTTTCCTTAGCATATGTGCCCTCTGTACTCATTGATTGGAATAATGCCTCGGTTACTTATAACAATATAAAAAGCGCAGAAACGCTATTTCGGTTAGGTATTGTGGCCGGAATAATATGCTACACAGCTTTTGTATTGTTACCGTTTGTACTCTATAAACTACTGAGCCAAGTAAATCAAACATTTGCCGTTGGTATGGTGGTGTTATCTACGGTAAGCGCCCCCTTTTCTCTCGTAAATCTTTTGTATAAGGTCAACGTCTTAACCCTGATTGCAAATTCAGCAAATTTATCCGGCTCTGATCTGGAAAAAACGCAAGACCAGATTATGTTACTGCTTAGCTACTATGGTAACGGAATACAAATCGTTTCTATCTTTTGGGGATTATGGCTTTTTCCATTTGGGTATTTGGTTTTTAAGTCCGGTTTTCTTCCGAAAATCCTTGGTGTTTTTCTAATGGCGGGTTGTTTTGGATACCTTATCAATTTTACTGGCCGCTTTCTGTATCCAAATTATCCCAGTTTGGGAATTGGCGGATATGTTTCACTTCCGGCGACTATCGGAGAGATAGGAATATGCCTTTGGTTGTTGATTGGCGGGATCAAAACGCAAACAGCATCAGAATGAATATTCAGACGTTCTTAAACCTTTATTAAATCATGATAACGCGTTTATTTGAAAAGATATCTATAAATAAAAACAACAATTCAAATCTAAAGCGATGAAGTTGAAACAATGATCAATACAAAAGAAAACGATATCAATATCAGATTTAAACTTACAGCATTGTGGACATCCGTAACCCTTTGTTACTTGTATTGTGATTATTTTCAGTTGTACGCGCCAGAAAAAGTCAAAGGTCTCATGAGCGGTCAAAATATGCTTGATAGTCCAGCAAAGCTATTAACAGCAGCTGTGATGATGGCCGTTCCGGCTTGTATGGTATTTCTAAATCTTGTTTTGTCGGATCGGCTTTTGAAGGTTTTGAATATTGTTTTCGGTTCTTTTTTTACTCTGATCATGCTTCTTATTATACCGGCTATACTAAAACCTTGGTATGCGTTTTATGTGTTTTATGCTGTGCTGGAAATCGTCATTACAATATTTATTGTTCGAATGGCATGGAAGTGGGATATCAACAAACTGGCTAAAGTAAATTGACGCTGAATTCAAAAAAATATTTCAAATCTATTTTTTGGTTGGTTTAATTTTAAAATATCCCACCTACTTTTGAATCAATTCTAGTGAGTCTCTTTCAATAGGATTTGATCGATTCTTGAAATTGATACATCAAGATCGGTTAAATGTTTGTCAATATCTTCGATCTTTGACTTTAGTCATACTTTTTATAGATTTTAGTGCTTTCCTTTTACAGGCTTTTGATATTGTCCTTTCGCATTAGAGCCGAAATTGTACACCACTTTTAGGAGATATGCGGTATGAAGACCTTCACGCCTGATAAGATTCGTAATATTTGTTTGGCATCTCACAGCGGCACAGGTAAAACGACGTTGGCTGAAGCAATGTTGTTTGTATCGGGCACCAAAAAACGATTTGGTAGTGTGGATGAGGGCTCGACATCCAGTGATTTTCACCCGGATGAAATCGAACGTAAATTTTCTATCAATACGTCTTTAATGCATTGCGAATGGAAAGGTCATAAGATTAATATTCTAGATACGCCGGGTTATGCTGATTTTCGAGGTGAAGTGCGATCGGCTATGCGTGTTGCCGACATGGTGATTATACCTATACGTGCGACGGCCATGCTGGACGTCGGTGCAGAAGTCGCATGGAACTATGCTGAAGAACATAACCTGCCTGTGATTTTTTGTGTAAACGAACTGGATAAAGAAAATTCCAATTTTGATCAGACTTTTGATGTTTTGATGGAACGTTTCGGTGACGGGCGGCATATTGTAGAGGTTGGTTTTCCTATCGGCGAGGGACGTCCTGATTTTAATAAAATTTTTGACATCATCAGCATGAAGTTGCTGAAATTTGAATTGGATAAAACCGGTAATTATGAAGCTCTGGATGTTCCGAGCGAATTCAAAGAACGATTAAATAAACTGCATGAAATTCTTATCGAAGATGCGGCCGAGAGTGAAGAAGAATTTATGGAGGATTTTTTTGCAACCGGGACGCTGACAGACGAAGAGTTCAAAAAAGGATTACGCGAAGGTATTCAGGGCAGAAAAATCGTTCCTGTATTTTGTACTGATGGCATTAATTCAGTTGGTATCAAACCGTTATTGGATTTTATAGTGGATTATTGCCCTTCTCCGGCAGACATGCCTTCCGCTAACGGTCGCACCAATACCAATGCTCAGGAGCAACGTCCTAATAAATCAGATGCTCCTTTTTCAGCGTTAGTTTTTAAAACAATTAGTGAAAACCATGTCGGTGAACTTTCTCTTTTCCGTGTATATTCCGGTACGGTCAAGTCGGGTGACGATGTACTCAATGCCAGTAAAAATGTAACTGAACGCATCGGGCAAGTTTTTTTACTAAACGGAAAAGAGCGTGAAGACGCCGGACAGGTGGGTGCGGGCGATATAGCTGCGCTTGTAAAACTGAAAGATACCCATACCAATAATACGTTGTGTGATAAGTCCAAACCTATCGTTTACGGAGAAATTGCATTTCCGGATCCGGTAATTACTTTTGGTATTGTGCCAAAAGGTAAAGCCGATGAAACCAAAATAAGTCAGGGTTTACATACACTTCACGAAGAAGACCCGGCATTTCTTTATACCTACGACGTTGAAACGCAACAAAGTACGGTCAGTGGCCAAGGCGAAATGCATTTGACGATCATTACCCGACGATTGAAAGAACGTTTTGGTGTCGAGGTGGATTTGGTTGACCCGAAGATTCCTTATAAAGAAACCATTCGGGGGGCAGTCAAAGACGCTGAATTTAAACATAAAAAACAATCCGGTGGTCGCGGCCAATACGGGCATGTACATATCAAACTTTCACCCAAACAACGCGGTAGCGGGTTTGAGTTTATTGATGAAGTGGTTGGTGGTGTTGTGCCGGGGCGTTTTATCCCGGCGGTAGAAAAAGGTGTGGTCGAAGCAATGACCGGAGGTGTCGTGGCGGGTTACCCGGTCGTGGATGTAGCGGTTACTTTGTATGATGGTTCATATCACGATGTAGATTCTGATGAACTTTCCTTCAAAATTGCAGGTGCTCAAGCATTTAGAAAGGGTTTCAAAGAAGGTCATCCGATTATTTTAGAGCCGATATATGAGGTGGAGATAACCATTCCTGAAGAATATCTTGGTGCGATTATGGGTGACATTTCTTCACGTAGGGGGCAAATTTTGGGAATGGAAGCTGACGGCCACTTCCAGATCGTCAAAGCGCAATTACCTTTAGCAGAAATCCTTAAATATGCGACAATATTGCGCTCTATGACTAGTGGTCGTGGTATGTTCCGTAAAAAATTTGACCATTACGCCGAAGTTCCTCATGAACAGGCCGCTAAACTTATGAAAGAGTATGAGGAACGTAAAGCAGCCGGAAACGGGTAAATATTTATAATCAGTATAGTATCCAAAGCCGCATCAGAAGTATCAATTTATATTGCTTTCTTTGTGATATATAATTAGAGATATTTCTGAGGCGGCTTCTTGTCTTTACAAGATAAGTATCGGGTTTATTGATTTAAATCAATGAATAATGATAGTTTTAACCCGATCTTCAACTTGATATTGAAAATCGGCATCAAAAAAGATTTTTTTTAGCAAGTGTTGATAAGAACATATCAATTTTTGATTTACCTTTTATTGTTTGTTTGTATTTCTGTCGTATCGTAATAACTCGATAATTGACGAAACTTAAAAGACATAATAACGTGTAAGTAGCAGGTTTTTGCGAAGTTCTTTATCTCATTTTGAATGTAAAACCCATTTAATCATTTTTATTTTGTATAAAGTTAAATTGTTTAGGAGTCCAATGTTACGTTGTATTACTATCTTATGGATAATCGGATATTTTCATTCGGGAACAGTATCATCTCAGGAATATGGTTCGATCAATGGTTTTGTATATGATGCAGCCAATGGGGAGGCTGTGATCGGTGCTAATGTTTTTATCAATGGAACCAAATTAGGCGCCGTAACCAACCTCAACGGATATTATGTTATTCCCAAGGTTCCTGCCGGCATCTATTTATTAGTCGTTCAATCTTTGGGTTACAAAGACTACACGCAAAAGATCACAGTCAAACCCGGTGACAAACTTCGTGTAAATACTCAGATTCATGGCGAAGATATTCAGGGCGAAGAAATAGTGGTTACGGCCGACTCTATACCTACCATTATGAAGTTATTTGAGGAGCCTATTTCACGAATCGAGTTAACCGGTACACAAATCAATCAAATCCCGCAAGTCGCCGAATCGGATCTTTTGAGGTCTTTACAGACCTTGCCCGGTATCCTTCCAGTATCCGACTTTTCATCCGAACTTTATGTTCGAGGGGGGACGCCGGATCAAAATTTATATTTATTGGATGGTACGGATGTATATAACCCGGAACATGCCTTTGGTTTGTTTTCAACCTTTAATACCGATGCGATCAAACAAGTGCAGATTTCAAAAGGCGGGTTCGGTGCAGAATATGGCGGGCGATTATCATCCATACTTAATGTTACAAACCTTGATGGAAACCGAAAAGAATTTGAAGGTAGTGCCGGTATTAGCCTGCTTTCTGCAAAAACGACGCTTCAAATGCCGATTGGTAATTTTGGATCAGTATCCGCTTCCATACGGAGAACATATTTTGACAAAACACTTGGTCAGGCTATTGATGAAATCCCCAACTACTACTTTTATGATGGTAATATCAAAGCCTTTTTTGAACTGGATAGCCGAAACACGCTTACGATAAGCACCTACGGTGGACGGGATGTTCTCAATTTTAATTTTAATGAAAACGCCGAAGATAAGTCGGGTATAGATTATGACTGGGGCAATAAAACCGGCAGCATCCGTTGGACACGGGTATTTAATCCCAATTGGTTTGGCAATTTTTGGGTCACAGGGAGTGTGTTTAGTTCACAATTTCATCTTGATGAGATTGTAGATGAAGACAACTTTATAAGTGATATCACAATAAAGGGGAATATCGAATACCATCAATCCAAACAATTCATATATAAACTGGGTTTCGAGCAAAAAACCATGCACGGGAAATATCAGCAAGATTTTCCCAACGGTGCTGTAGATGTAGATGCGCATCGCTATCTCTATACGATGTATGGCCAGACCAACTGGCGACCCAATGAAGATTGGGATATCGAAGCGGGTCTAAGGTATGATTATTTTGATTCACCCAGAGATTATCAGTTTATAGATCCGCGTTTGGCGGCTAAATATCGTATTAATGAAACGACGAACCTCAAAGCGTCGGCCGGTCGTTATCATCAGTACGTGCATCGCATACCGAGAACTTTTTTTGCCAGTATATGGACGACCACCGATCAATATCAAAAAGCATCGGAGGCATACCACTTTATAACCGGGTTTGAAAAAACATTTGACGATGTTTATCAGGTTGAAATAGAGACCTATTATAAAAAATATAATAGTATTTATACGCTTAACCGTTTTCTGGTGACGGATATGAAGCCGTCTTATTATGATGAACAAGGCAACCCTATTTTTACGAATACCAACGGTATTTTTAATCACGGAAACGGTAATTCGATCGGGCTTGAATTGATGCTTAGAAAAGACGTCGGTGCTTTCACTGGATGGGTGGGGTATTCGCTGGCCAGAACGGAATATAATGTGGAAGGAAAAAATCACGGTCAGTCTTTTACACCACGACATGACCGTACACATACGATCAATGCGGTTGGAAACTTAGACATTCGTAACGGTATTAGAGTGATCCGGGGTCTTGAGGCTACCAAAGCAAACAGTCGGTGGACTCTCGGTTTTAATTTTATTTATTCGTCCGGGCAACCTATAACCCGCCCAGGCTCGCTTTATGTCATAACCCCGACGCCGGACAACGGTAATCCTGTTATTATTGAATATCCGGATGATATAAATAATTACCGTTTGCCCTATTATGCACGTTTGGACGTGAGTTTGACCTATGAAAAACAGTTTAAATCGTGGTCTATCGCTCCGTATTTGCAAATTTATAACATCGGAAACCGAAAAAATGTTTGGTTTATAGACTATCCTTATGAAATAAAAGAGGGCGGCACGATAAAACCAAAAGTAAAAACAACCTCCATGTTTCCCATGCTTCCCAGCATCGGTATCAATTTTACATTTTAAGAAAGTATAGATATGAATAAGCTTAAGTTTTTATTTTATATACCCTTATTTCTGATTACGGCTTGTGGTGAGAGTAAAGTTTCAATAGATAACATCAATTATAAACCTAAGATCGTTATCCGGGGGTTGATTTTTCCGGGGCAACCTGTTTCCGGTATAAGTATAACTCGCAACCTGCCAATACGTGAACAACAATTGACATTGGATCAACTCATCATCGCAGATGCCAAAGTCGTAATCACAAACCTATCGTCCACGGTTACGGATACACTCGTATTTGATCCGATTACGGCGACTTATTACGATCCGGAACACAATTTTTCTATTCAACATAATACAAGCTATAAGCTTGTCGTAGCAGCTCAGATAGACGGCAAAAATTTGAACGCGACCTCGGTAACGAAAGTTCCGCAGCAAGGTTTTTATATCATCGAAGAAAGTTCTCTATTAGACAGTTTGTACTATCGTGAGAGGGATGAAAAAGACAGTATCCGCACATTTACAGTTCGTTTTGAGCGATCCGTCAATGCAGAAACTTATCTTATGTCTATGAATGCCTTAGATGCGGATACTTCTACATACGTTTATTCGCCGGTAAACCCTTATTCCGATCTAAAACCTTCGGATGTTTTGAAAGATCTGGATGATTTTAAATATTCTACCCAATGGAGCTCACTTTTTGAAAACCAACCCGGTCAATCAGAAATGAGCGTATTTTGGTTTTTCCTATCGTTTTACGGGAGATATCAGATGGTCGTGTATGCAGCGGATGAGAATTATTCAGATTTTATCAACACCTACGATCAGGTACAAGATATTGATGGTAACTACGATGAACCGGTGTTTCATATTGACGGAGATGGGATTGGAGTGTTTGGTTCGGCTATTGCTGATACGGTATATTTTAAAGTATTGAAGCCATAAGATAGTGGGTATATATAGAAAAATAGATACTTAGGATTGTTACTTGGAGCGATTTTTATATAACACATAATATCCTGCGCCCAATAAACCGGCTGTATTTCCTAACTTTGCCCGTACTATTTGTAGCTTTGGCTTAATAGGTTTCATAACTCTTTTGATGACTTCATTATGAATACGGCTTACAAACACATCGCCGGCTTCCGATAGACCTCCGCCGATGATAATTATATCGGGGTTGAGAACATGAACTATGCTCGACAACCCGGCTCCGAGATAAAAAACCATTTGTTCTACAATGTTTAGGCAAAGCGGGTCGTTCTTTTGAGCAAAATCAAAAATAGTCTTCGGGGTAATATTTTCTACCGAGGAGAGCACGGACTTATCGCCACGAGCAATAGCAGATAAAGCCTCTTTCACGATATATTTACCGCCTGCATATTGCTCCAAACATCCTTGGTTACCGCAACCACATGGGCGGCCGTGTGCTTCGACGATCGTATGACCCAATTCTGCACCATTGTATGAGGAGCCGTGAAATATATTTCCGTTTATGATAATTCCACCGCCAACACCCGTTCCTAACGTAATACCTACGACCAATTTATAGTGTTTTCCCTCTCCAAGCATCGCTTCGCCGAATGCCATAAAATTGGCATCATTATCAGCAAAAACAGGAAGGTTCATTTTTTGTGAAATATATTCAGCAATCGGTGCATTTTCCCAATCGGGGAGATGCGGAGTGGGTCCAAGCGAAATCCCCCGGTCGCTGTCAATAGTTCCAGGACATCCCACTCCAATTCCTTCGACTTCAAATGATTCTTTCCTACCGAACATCACACATTCATAAGCCGCATCCACCATGGTTTGCAGTATATGGTCGCGTCCGTGATCGGCAAATACAGGTATTACATTTTGATAGATGACCTCGCCGCGATCGGAGACGATGCCATATTTTAGGTTGGTGCCACCTAAGTCCAAACCTACCGCATAGCGGCGCGGTTTGTCTTCATGTAACAATCGGTCATTGAGCGAAATCATATTGCCGGATAGGAATAATGCTGAGTTTGTGCCGGTGTGTGCGTACAAAACGTTGTATAGTCATGCGTTCATCTAAAACTTCGGGAGTTTCGATCAAACCGTTTGTTGATATCGTCGACAGAGTTTCAAGTAGGTTGGGGTTTTCAAGTTCCTCGCCGTGTAATACCTTAGACAAAAGGCCGTTATGAATGAAATAACCGACACGATCTTCCTTTTGGATTAACAAAAACTTTTCATCAAAAGCATCCGGATTATCATCCATATGTCTTCGAACACGCCGTAATGCTTTTCTGAACTCAACCAATTGTGGGGAGCGGGCATCACGTGACTTTAAAAAGGAATCGATGTTTTCTTTACTTTCGATACGAATGTATTCAGCGAGGACGGCCATGGCATCTTCGACTTGTTCACGGTATTCTTCGGCGGAGATGGCTTCACCGCAAGCGCCGCTGCACTGCCGGAGCTGGTGCGCAAAACAAAATCCTTTCGGTGAACGCCGTTCCTTCATTAATTCAGGGCATAAACGATAGTGCCTTTGCAGTTTGCGCAACATATGATCAAGAAACTTACCGGAGCGAAACGGTCCTATATAATGACCGCCGTCCGCTTTTTTTTCTGCTACCTGAAAAACTCTCGGATATGGATCCGGCGTTACTTTGATGAATAAGTACCCTTTTCGGGCACGTTGCTGGATATTATAAGGCGGTTGATGTTGTTTGATAAGACGGGATTCTAATATGAGTGCTTCGAGTTCGGAGGAACATGGAGTAAAGTCAAAATGATCGGTATATTTCATCAACCGACGTTTTCGAGGAATGTCAAATTCACGTACATGGCCGAGAATACGTGAGCGTATGTGGTTACTTTTACCGATATATAGCGGCAAATCATGTGTATCTTTGAACATGTACACGCCGCGCACGTTGGGGAGTTTGAATAACTCGTGTTCTAAACGCTCCAGCTGCTTATCCCGGCGGTCAAATTGTTCGGCGTATTTTGAAAAAATCTCTTCGGCGTTAGGCATTTTAAGAAACCGTATCAACGCTTCTGCTGTTGCTTGCGCGTCATCTAGAGCCCGGTGCCTTGCTTTGACCGGTATTTGAAAATATTCTATCAAAGCGCCGAGATTATGTTTGGTATTTTGGGGAAGCATTTTTCGAGAGAGGTTTACCGTACAAAACCGATCTTTGTAAAAATATTTACCGAGGCGTTCTAATTCCGACTTGATAAAGGCATAATCAAAATGCACATGATGTGCGACAAAATAATGCCCTTCCATCATCGCCTCGACTTTATGGGCGATGTCCGCAAATACCGGTGCACTTGAAACGTCACGATCGGTTAATCCGGTGAGTTTGGTAATAAACGGAGGAATCGGAATGGGCGGTTTAACTAAAGAATGGAACGTATCCGTAATTTTGAAATCACGTACATTGACAATGCCGATCTCAATCACATAGCCGATGGAGCTTTTATCACCGGTTGTTTCGACATCAACGACGGAAAAACCTGCCGAAAGATCAAATAATGAAGACGGCATAACAAAGGGAACTCAGGCGAACGTGTGTTAAAACGTTCAGGTTATTGGATTTTTTGACGAGAGCGAACTATATATCGTGTTGAATAAACAGATTCGGCCGTTTCTTTGGGAAAACGCAACTTAAGATCAATGGAACCGTTATCCAATTCATAACAATCTCCGTCGCAATACGATTCGCGGTCATTTTCGATATCATCGGCGTCCACGGCAAGTACGGTATCACCATCATTTTGGATGTATCGAGCTACGACAGAATAGTATTCTTCAGTTGGTAATTGATAGCTAAATGTATTTTCATAAACAAATTTTTCAAATAAAATATCTTTGTTATCGAAATCACCGCGGAAAATACGAATTAACACGGAATCGTTTTTTTGGTTAATTGTCAGATTAATATTCAAATAGCCATACGAATATTTAGTTTCATGACAATCCGAAGGCTTAGGATCACAATCGTTATCGTCGTTTTCATCATCCATTAACTCATCACAACCACTGAGTAACCAAATACCACTCAATAAAACAGAAAAAAACAAAATAAAACGCAGTGAAAAAATTTTTCGGTTAACCGGCATTAGAATTGTCCTCCCAAAGCTGCATAGAAACGAAGACCGGGTATTGTGCGCATATTCATGTATTGTAAACCCGATCGGATAAAAACAAATCTGGAAAATTTATGAGAAAAACCGGCTTGAACCACGGGTGTCCAACCTTCTTTTTTTTCTAATTTATGTCCGTCAATAATACCAGAGCTTGTACCCCGATAATCAATAAAAGTCACGCCGATACCGGCACCAATAAAAAGGTCAAGCTTATTATTAATCCAGAATTTTTTATCCAAACCGCCGGCAATAACGTAGCGATATTCTTTGGCTTGAAAATAAAAACGAGGCCCGGCCTTTACTAAGACAGCTTTTCCATAAGGGCGACCATAAAACGAACCGAAAACGCCTAAAAATTGATTACCGTTGATATTATGACGGTAGGTTCCGCCCAAAGCAAGATCGCCGTAGTTTTTACCGCCAAAACCAGGTAAACGGAAGGGCATTTCAAAATACGCCGAATGTTTGGCGCGGTTTTCGTATGACATCGCTCCGCCGCGATCAAACTGTGCGCGGAGGCCGGATGGATACCCCAAAAAAAACAAAAAAGAGAATAGAATAATTTTTTTCATCATCAAGCAATTGTTATTTCTTTGGTCGTATATACATCTTGGATAGCATTAAGTAAACGTACACCATCTCCCATTGGTTTTTGGAATGCTTTGCGACCGGAAATAAGCCCCATACCGCCGGCCCGTTTATTGATAACTGCTGTTTTTACAGCTTCTGCTAAATCACTGGCACCTTTGGATTCGCCACCCGAATTGATAAGTCCTGCACGGCCCATATAACAATTGGCCACTTGATAACGCGTTAAATCAATAGCGTTTTCCGTTGTAAGTTCATCATAAACTTTTTTGTGCGTTTTGCCGAATTTTAAAGCTTCATAACCGCCGTTATTGGTCGGAAGTTTTTGTTTGATAATATCGGCTTGGATTGTAACACCAAGATGATTGGCTTGTCCTGTAAGATCAGCGGAGGTATGAAAATCTTTTTCAGAAGTTTTGAATGCGTTGTTACGCGTATAGCACCACAAAATAGTAGCCATTCCAAGTTCATGTGCGTACGCAAAAGCTTCGCTGACTTCCTGTATTTGGCGTGTGGATTCGGCAGAACCAAAATAAATCGTGGCACCGACAGCGATCGCGCCCATGTCCCAGGCCTGCTTGACGGAACCGAACATGATCTGATCGTATTTGTTGGGATAAGATAAAAATTCGTTATGATTGATTTTTACGATAAAAGGGATTTTATGCGCATACTTGCGTGCGCAAGCGCCCAGTACACCATAGGTTGAAGCGACGGCGTTGCAACCACCTTCTACGGCGAGTTTGACGATATTTTCAGGATCAAAATAAATCGGGTTGGGAGCAAAAGAAGCGCCGGCTGAGTGCTCAATGCCTTGGTCAACAGGAAGGATGGATAAATAACCCGTTCCGGCTAAACGTCCTGTGCCAAATAACGACTGTAAACTGCGCAATACCTGAGGATGGCGGTCGCTATGGATAAAAATACGATCTACAAAATCCGGACCGGGAATGTGAATCTGATCTTTTTTGATGCCTTTACATTCATATTTCAAAAGTGCATCCGCCTCTGCGCCTAAGAGTTCCTGAATGGTTTTAAGCATAAATCTCTCCCGATATTTTAAATTGAACAAATATTATTCTTATTAAAAACGAAGAAACTTAACCAAATTTATAAGCCCATTCAATGAGAATTTTGTGGCGAAGTAGTAAAAAACTGCCTTATATTGCCGCCCTGACTAACTCAGCTATAGTGAAAAATGAAACTAAACGACGATACTCAGCTCACTTTGGATTACGAAAAAAAACCTACCCGATCTGAATCGGATCTATTTAAAGAAACGATCATCGTTCGCGGTGCGCGAGTCCACAATCTTAAAAATGTCGATTTGGAGATTCCGCGTAACAAACTTACGGTTATTACCGGTTTATCGGGTTCCGGTAAATCCTCGTTAGCGTTTGATACGATTTTTGCCGAAGGCCAGCGTCGATATGTCGAATCTCTTTCCGCGTATGCCCGTCAATTTCTCAATATGATGGAAAAACCGGATGTGGATCTCGTAGATGGCCTGAGCCCGGCGATCAGCATCGAACAAAAAACGGCTAGCCGCAATCCACGTTCTACCGTGGGTACGGTTACGGAAATCTATGATTATTTGCGATTGTTGTATGCCAAAGTTGGCGTGCCGTATTGTTATAATTGCGGACGTGAAGTAAAGAAACAAACGCGCGATCAAATCATCGAAGCAATTCTCAAAATGAAAAAAGGTGCACGGATTCAGATTTTAGCACCGGTCGTGCGAGGCCGTAAAGGTCACTATCAGGAACTGTTTGAGAAATTACGCAAAAGCGGATTCGTACGCGTTCGAATAGACGGAGAAATCCGCGAATTGGAAGAAGTAGATAAAGTTTCACGTTATCAGATACACAACATCGAAGTCGTGATAGATCGGCTTGAGTTACCGGAAAAAGCGGATCAACGTCTTATAGATTCTGTGGAACAGGCGCTCGAAATCGGTGAAGGTGTATTGATAGTTGTTTCCGGTGAAGGCAAAAAAAATAGCGATGTAACTTACAGTCAACATCTGGCGTGTCTGCACTGTGCGATCAGTTATGATGAGCCTTTTCCCAAGGCTTTTTCTTTCAATAGCCCGTTTGGCGCTTGTCCGGCGTGTGAAGGTCTCGGTGTAATTCGTGAAATCGATGAAAGCCTCATTATACCCGATAGAGCAAAAACGGTCAATGAAGGTGCCATCGCTCCGTATGATAATCCGAAAGCCGATACATGGTTTTACCTTCAGATGAAAAAAATATTAGAGATGAACGGTGCTGATTTTGATACGCCGATTCATAAGCTGCCAAAAAAAGCGTACGAAATGTTGATGGAAGGTACCGGAAAAACGAAACATGCGTTTTATTATTATTCAGGCAATAAAAAGAAAAACTACAACGGAACGTACAAAGGCATAAAAGGTATTATTCGTCACTTTTTTAGCGATACCTCGTCGGAGCAAATTCGCGAATGGGCTGAAGGTTTTATGAGTGAAAAAGTATGTCCTTCATGCCTCGGTGGCCGTCTCAAAAAAGAAGCTCTTTCGTATCGCATCGGCGATAAAAATATTCATGACTCCGTTCATATGTCGGTTCAGCGATGCGCTGATTTTTTTGGTAAATACCGTATTGATCCGCGCATACAAAAGATCGGGGAACCGATACTCAAAGAGATCAATGAACGGCTTGGTTTTTTGCTCAAAGTCGGTTTGGATTATCTGACGCTTGATCGCAGTGCGCGTACGCTTTCCGGCGGTGAATCGCAGCGTATTCGTTTGGCTACACAAGTCGGTTCACAACTTGTTGGTGTTTTATATATTCTCGACGAACCCAGTATCGGTTTACATCAACGCGATAATGAAAAACTGATACAAGCTTTGACGGATTTACGCGATCTTGGTAATACGGTTATCGTCGTCGAGCATGATCGTGATACGATGGAGCACGCCGATTTTTTGGTTGATCTCGGGCCGGGGGCAGGTCGGCTTGGCGGAAAAATCGTTGCGGCCGGTGCGCCGGGTGATTTCGCACGTTTTGATTCCGTTACGGCAAAATATATTCGCAATGAAGCGCGTATAGAAGTGCCGTCGGTGCGACGCGAGGGCAATGGCAAAGTTCTCACGTTGAAAAACGCGAGCGGAAATAATCTGAAAAACGTAGATCTGCATATTCCACTCGGAAAACTTGTGTGTGTGACCGGTGTTAGCGGATCGGGCAAAAGTTCGCTTATCAACGAAACTTTTTATCGTGTGCTGGCACGTCATTTTTATAAAGCTAAAGATGCACCGCTGCCATACAAATCTATCAAAGGTTTAGATCATATTGACAAAGTCATAGATATTGATCAGTCGCCGATCGGGCGAACACCGCGCAGCAATCCGGCAACATATACCAATCTTTTTAGTTTAATCCGTGATTTGTATGCCGGTTTGCCAGAAGCTAAAGTGCGTGGTTACAAAGTAGGACGTTTTAGTTTTAATGTGACAGGCGGACGGTGCGAAGAGTGTCAGGGTGCCGGATTGAAAAAAATCGAAATGAATTTTTTGCCCGATGTATATGTACCCTGCGAAACATGTGAAGGCAAACGGTACAATCGCGAAACTTTGGAAATCCGCTATAAAGGGAAAAGCATATCCGAAGTTTTGGAAATGACAGTTGCTGAAGCGCTGGATTTTTTTGATGCTGTACCACCCATCAAGCGTAAGATACAAACACTGCACGACGTCGGATTGGATTATATTCATCTCGGTCAGCAAGCCACGACACTTTCCGGCGGAGAAGCGCAGCGGGTTAAGTTGGCAGAAGAGCTCTCCAAATCCAGCACCGGAAAAACACTTTATATTCTTGATGAACCGACTACGGGGCTTCATTTTGAAGATATCAAAATGTTGATGAATGTGCTCGGCCAGCTTGTCGATAAAGGCAATACCGTGGTGATCATCGAGCATAACCTCGATGTGATCAAATGTGCGGATTGGGTGATCGATATAGGACCGGAAGGCGGCGACGGCGGAGGTAATATCGTCGGCGAAGGAACACCGGAGGAAATTGCCAAAATCAAAGATTCTTATACCGGCAAGTTTTTGAAGCAGGAATTGCGGCGATTTAGGAATTAAAAATTGATTGGTTGGTATATAATGTTTAGATTCGCCCATACTTAGAAAAAAGTTTATTTTAATAAAGCATAAGTCGGATTACGTCCTTGGAAGATCTTCTTTACCGAATCGAAAAAGACAATACGCGCGTCGTTGAAAAAATGGCGGTTCGGCGTTTGTACGAAGATTTGAAAGAAAAAATTCATCTGGAGCTTATCGTTTCCGAAGGTATGGATATTCGATATTTTGCCCAGCGCGATTTGCACCGTCCGGGTTTGGCGTTAGCGGGGTTTGTTAAACTTTTTACGCACGACAAAATTCAAATCTTGGGCAACACGGAAAATTATTACCTTCTGAGTCAGGATGATAGTGAACGGCATGTGGCGCTTGAAACGATTTTTGAATTTGAAATGCCTTGTATCATCGTTACCAACGGCAACAAAATCATGCCGGAAATGATCGCTCTGTGTGAGAAGAAAAAAGTGCCGCTTATGGTGACAGAGCTTTCGACGACAGATACGATCCATCTGATCAGCAACTATCTCGACGAGATGTTTGCTCCGGAAATGACCATGCATGGATCTATGGTGGATGTTTACGGCATCGGTATGATTCTCATGGGCAAAAGCGGTATCGGCAAAAGCGAAATAGCGCTTGATCTCGTCGAACGCGGCCACCGTCTTGTTGCGGATGATACGATTCGCATCAGTCGTACTTCGGGCGGTATTTTGATGGCTCGCGGACATGATACACTCAAGCATTTTCTTGAAGTGCGCGGTGTCGGCATTCTCGATGTGCGTGAAATGTTCGGTATCCGTGCCGTGCGTGTACAAAAACGTGTCGAGGTCGTGGTTGATTTACAACTTTGGGACGGCAAAGAAGAATACGAACGGCTTGGCTTGGATGATCATACCGTCGAATATCTCGGCGTAAAAATACCGATCGTCAAACTGCCGATTTATCCGGGAAAAAATATTACGGTTATTGCGGAGGCCATTGCACTCAACCTGCTTCTCAAAGTTTACGGTTACGATGCGGCTAAAATTTTTACAGATCGGTTGTCTGAAGAAATAAGAAATAAAAATAAAAACGCTAAGTCCTACGTTACCAATAAATTTTTAGATGGCGATAAAGAATAAAAAAAGAGGGAAAGTTTGAACGAAAATAAAGTCATGGAGATCAAGGTCGGTATTACGATACTATTAGCGACCGTTCTTTTGGTTATGAGCATAGTGTGGCTCAAAGGGATTACTTTTAAGCCTAACACGTTTGAAGTCGAAATAACTTTCAATAATACAGCCGGATTGCAGATCGGTGATCCCGTTACAGTCAGCGGTATGAAAGTGGGAAAAGTAACGGATATTAATCTGGAAGCCGATTCCGTAATTGTGTCGGTCAGTTTATCCAACAGCGTCATTCTCAAAGAAGATGTACGTGCCGTTATTACCAGCACAGATTTTTTTGGCGGAAAAAAGATCGAGTTAGTCACCGGCGTAGCGGATAATATTTTCAAATCCAAACGATTTCGCGGTACGCGTGAACCCGATATCACGGAGCTAACAAGCCAGCTCAAAGAAATCGCTACCGATGTCAAAGGTACCCTTCAGCGCGTGGACAGCGTATTGATCGGTGTAAATAACTTTGTCGGCGATAAAAAAATGATCAATTCGCTGAAAAACGCGGTTTATAATCTTGATTCGACCACATCACGTGTCCGTCAAATCGTAGAGCGCAGCGACGTGCGAATTGATTCGACGCTTTCGCGGCTCTCATCCTCTACCAAAATTTTCAAAACCATGTTGAGTCGTACGGATGCACAGATTGATTCGACGTTTGGCAATGTACGCTTGATCACACAATCCGTTATGGATGTAACTCAATCATTGGACAGTATTGTAAGTAAAGTGCAAAGCGGCGAAGGCAATCTGGGCCGGATGATCTATGATGATCAGTTATATTGGCGAATCAATCGCACCACGCAACAACTGGATTCTTTGGTCGGTTCACTGCGCGAAAAAGGTGTTAAGGTTAATGTTAAATTGTTTGGCGATTAAGCGCAGTACAAGATTATGAATTTTCTTCTTTCCATTATGTTAAGCTTGTTTGCCGGTGTATTGATTATTGCCGGGGGATGGGTTTTTTCATCCAAAAAAAATTGGGAATCCCGCTATCTTGATTTTTTTATCGCTTTGGGTGCGGGGTATATTCTCGGTGTAGCGCTTCTCGACATGATACCGGAAGCTTTTCATGCGACACCCCATGCGATGTATTACGTAGTCTTAGGCTATCTGATCGTTCACTTATTTGAACACGTCTTAACACCACACTTTCATTTTGGCGAAGAAACACACAATCACCTTATTTCCAACGTGGTTAGTACATCGGCGCTGATCGGACTTATGGTTCATAATTTTTTTAGCGGCGTGGCGATCGGTTCAGGTATGTTGACAAGTGAAAAAGTGGGATGGATGATATTTGCAGGCACGGTGCTTCATAAACTTCCCGAAGGTTTTACGATTGCTTCGATCATGTTCGCATCTCATCACCGCCGTACATACGGCGTTGTGGGTACGATTTTGCTGGCGCTCGCATCGCTTTTGGGAACGGTAATGATTTATTTATTTGAAATGGAGTCTTTGCCTGTTAAAGATATTGCTTTGGCCATGTCTGCGGGAACTTTTATCCACGTAGCCACCACAGATCTTATTCCGCGTATCAATGATTCAGGTTCTCGTCGTATGCCGTTGGTAGTTTTTTTGGGTGTCGGATTATTTTTGATAAGCTATATGTTGATGCATCCGTAAGCATCTTGTTTGGTTATCGGTTCTATTCCTTTCGGGTTCTCGAAAATTAATTATCATATTGGATATTTGGTCGTATCATTTCGGAGTTTCGGTATGTTAAAAAAATTATTTAGCCGGGAAACATTACAAAAAGTTCTCAACTTCATTGAGCGGGTGGGTAATCTATTGCCTCATCCGGCTACATTGTTTGGTCTTTTTGCATTGACCATCGTGATCGTATCGGGAATTTTCAGTGCGATGGATATATCCGTACAGCATCCGGGTACCGGTGAGACTATTCGACCGGTCAGTTTGTTGACTGTCGAAGGATTGCATCGCATTTTATCCAATCTTGTAACCAATTTTACAGGGTTTGTCCCTTTGGGTACCGTTCTTGTAGCCATGTTGGGTATTGGTATTGCTGAAGGCAGTGGATTGATCGGCTCTGTATTACGCCTCTTAGTGATTTCAGCACCAAAACGATTATTGACTTTCGTTATCGTTTTTGCGGGTGTAATGTCCAATGTGGCAGGTGAAGTCGGTTATGTTCTTTTGATACCTTTGGCCGCAGTAATATTTTTGGCTGTAGGTCGCCACCCCATTGCGGGTTTAGCGGCAGCGTTTGCCGGCGTGTCGGGCGGTTACAGTGCGAATTTACTATTAGGCACCGTAGATCCTCTTCTCGCGGGACTTACTCAGGAAGCAGCGCGTATCGTGGATCCGGCTTATCATGTAAATCCTGCATGTAATTATTATTTTTTAGTTGCTTCGACCTTTATTTTGAGCGCTGTAGGAACATGGGTTACCGAAAAAATGGTGGAACCGCGTTTAGGTGTTTATCAAGGTGAAGAAAAACCTGAAGAAATCAAACCACTCACAGTAGAAGAAAAACGCGGTTTTCGTTATGCGATGATCACCGGTTTAGTACTAACAGCGATTATCCTCATAGGCTTAATTCCTGAAAACGGTTATCTGCGTGATCTGAAATCCGGTTCTGTTTTGAAATCGCCGTTCATGGCACATATCGTTTCGTTTATTTTTATACTCGGTGCAGCACTGGGAATTGCTTATGGTTGGGGTACCGGAAAGTTTAAAAACGACAGCGATATTATGAAGAGCATGGGAAAATCCATGGAAACGCTAGGCGGCTATATGGTGCTTGTTTTTTTTGCAGCGCAATTTGTCGCATACTTCAACTGGACAAATCTTGGTCTCATCATCGCTGTCAAATTAGCAGGTATTCTGAAAACCTCCGGATTGGGAAGTGTTCCTTTGATCGTTTCGATGGTTTTTATGACTTCATTTGTTAATTTATTTATGGGCAGTGCATCAGCCAAATGGGCTATCATGGCGCCGATATTTGTTCCGATGTTTATGATACTTGGTTATGCGCCGGAGTTGACCCAAGCGGCTTATCGTGTTGGCGACAGTTGCTCCAATGTCATTTCGCCGATGATGTCTTATTTTGCGCTCATCATGGCGTTTATGCAACGCTACACCAAAGACGCAGGTTTGGGTTCACTCATTGCTACGATGATTCCCTATACGATTGCATTTCTTATTTTTTGGTCCATAGCACTGGTAATCTGGCTTATATTTGAAATTCCTCTGGGGCCGGATGCGCGATTATTTTTACAGGTGTAATACCATCAGATTTTAAATAAAAAACCTGAGTTGATGAAACTCAGGTTTTTTTATGCTCTAAAATTTATTTTTAGCTGTGCTAAAATAATATTTGTCTTCTAGTTGCCATTTTTTGATCAACTTTTGCCGGTACCGTTTGATCTAGTCCATTCGCAACTTTGAATTATTCTACAGTAACACTCTTAGCGAGGTTACGTGGTTGATCCACATTGCATCCGCGAAGAACAGCCATATGATAAGACAAAAGCTGTAACGGGATCACGGATAAAATCGGAATCAGAAAATCCATCGTTTTAGGAATATAAATGATATGGTCCGCTTTGCTGCGGATATCGGTATTGCCTTCCGTTGTAATAGCAATAACTTTACCGCCGCGTGCACGCACTTCTTCGATATTACTGACAACCTTATCGTATATGGCATCTTGTGGTGCGATAAAAACGATCGGCATTTCTTCGTCAATGAGTGCGATCGGCCCGTGTTTCATTTCTGCTGCCGGATAACCTTCGGCATGAATGTATGAAATTTCTTTTAGTTTGAGAGCGCCTTCCAAAGCCACCGGAAAATTATATCCGCGGCCAAGGTACAGGAAATTCCTACGATCTTTGTACAATTCGGCAATTTCACGGATATAATCGCTGGCTTTGAGAATTTCTTTTACTTTTTCTGGCAACATATCCATTTCTTCGACGATTTGTTTACCTTCGGCGGAGGACATATTTCGCAATCGAGCCAAGAGCACAGTGATCAGCGCGATGACGGTAAGTTGGGAAGTAAATGCTTTGGTCGAAGCGACGCCAATTTCGGGACCGGCGTGAATATAAACGCCGGCATCGGTTTCACGTGCGATCGAACTTCCGACCACATTACAAATACCGAATACGGCTGCGCCACGGCGTTTGGCTTCGCGCATAGCGGCGAGGGTATCGGCGGTTTCGCCTGATTGGCTGATCACAAAAACAACGGTCCCTTCTTCTACGATGGGATTGCGGTATCTAAATTCCGAAGCGTATTCTACTTCAACATTGATTCGCGCAAATTCTTCGATCATGTATTCTGCCGTCAAGGCTGCATGCCAACTGGTGCCGCATGCGATGAATACGATTTTTTTGGCTTTTTTGAGTGTGTCAATATGATCAACAAGACCGCCAAGTCGCGGCATGCCTTCCTCGGCGATCAGGCGACCGCGCATCGCATCACGGATCGTGTTTGGCTGTTCGAAAATTTCCTTGAGCATAAAATGCTCATAACCGGCTTTTTCGATCTGACTGATATCAAAAGTGATTTCTTCGACTTGTTTTTCGATAACCTTATTGTCCAAAGTTTTGACTTCGATACCCTGACGTGACAATACGGCCATTTCATTATCTTCCAGATATACGACTTGTCGTGTGTGTGCGACGATCGCGGAGGCATCGGAAGCCACGAGAAATTCTTCGTTGCCATAACCCAAAACTAGCGGGCTACCACAGCGGGCAACGATGATTTTTTCAGGTTCGTGACGGCACATAAAAACAAAACCATACGCACCTTTGATGCAGTATATGGCTTCTCGTACAGCGGTTTCGAAATCCATACCGGATTTGTAAAATTCCTCGACGAGATGGATTACTGTTTCTGTATCGGTTTCGGTTTTAAATGTATGACCTTTTTTCACAAGTTCGATTTTCAGAGACGCATAGTTTTCGATGATACCGTTATGTATGACCGCGAAATTATTGTCTTCATCAAAATGAGGATGGGCGTTCGTCTGATTTGGCACACCGTGCGTGGCCCAGCGTGTGTGCCCCATGCCGACGGTTGCATCAAAATTAACACCGACCAAATCTTTTTCGAGTTCGTAAAGCTTGCCCGCTTGTTTACGTATTTGTAATGATTGATTTTCGACAAAACAAACGCCGGCCGAATCATAACCGCGATATTCCATCCGTTTGAGGCCATTCATCACGATAGGCATGGCTTGACGTTTACCGATATAACCTATAATCCCGCACATAAATCCTCCAAAATTTGAGCCCCATGATAGTAAAATAGGCTCGTTTTAGCAAGGTTTTTGGGTTTGAATAACAACTCGTTTTTTTCGTTGTAACAATACGACCAAGTCAACAAAATTCTTGTCAAAACTCTTTGTATAACATATATTTATAAATCAGTTTGCGTTATAGGTTAAAACCTAAGAGCCATTCTTGAAGCTAAGCCAAAATTAATCATATGATCGAAACCCAAACAAAAAAGAACGGAAACGCCGCATTGAACTTGTTTCAAGAACAAGGCACGACTGCACCTATTGTACGTGATAAGGCACATTACGATCATATTTTTGAAGAAGCTCTGAATTCTTACAAATCTTATATTCGTATACCGGATACCGAAACACTGCGTAAAGCTTACGAATACAGTTATCTTTCACACTTGGGGCAATTCCGTAAATCCGGTTTACCGTATTTTGATCACATCATCGAAGTGGTCAAAATTTTGATCGAACAAAATATGGATACGGTGACTTTGGTCGCGGCTTTTTTGCATGATGTCATAGAAGATACAGGAAAAACCTACGATGATATTGCCAAAGAATTTGGCAATGATGTCGCCGGTATTGTTGACGGATTGACTAAAATCGCAGGTTTTGAATTCGGCAGTTTGGAAATAAAACAAGCCGAGAATTTCCGCAAAATGCTTCTTTCGATGATCAAAGATATTCGTGTGATCATCATCAAGTTTGCTGATCGTATTCACAATATGCGCACAATCGACTCCCTGCCGCGCAAAAAACAAGAGCGCATTGCGACGGAAACGCGCGACGTGTATGCTCCGCTGGCTCATCGTTTTGGTATGGCTCGTACGCGATGGGAATTGGAAGATCTCGTGCTCAAAGTCTTGGATCCGGAATCGTATTGGGAGTTATCACGTCTAGTCAGCGAAAAAAGAACGGAACGCGAATTTTATATTCAGTCCGTGGCCAAACCGCTTATCGAAAAGCTCAAAGATAACGGAGTCGAAGCGCAAATCATCGGCCGGCCCAAACACTTTTTCAGTATTTATAATAAAATGAAAAAGCGTAACAAGCCGTTTAACGAAATTTACGACTTGCTTGCCATCCGTATTATGGTTCAAGAAAAAACGGATTGTTATCGCGCTTTGGGTTTTGTTCACAGCACATACACGCCGGTTACTGAACGATTCAAAGATTATGTTGCCGTTCCTAAAATCAATGGCTACCAATCTATCCACACAACCGTGATCGGACCCGACGGTAAGATGGTGGAAATACAAATTCGCACACACGAGATGCATCAGATAGCCGAAGAAGGTATAGCTGCGCACTGGCTGTACAAAGAAGGCAAAAATCAGATGGATCAGATTGATAAACAGATCGGATGGATTCGGCAGTTAATCGAACGCCAGCGTGACCAGTCGGATCCGGGTGAATTTCTCGAAGATCTCAAAATTGACTTATTTCAGGACGAAGTTTTTGTTTTTACGCCCAAAGGTGATCTTATTCCTTTACCCAAAGGTTCTACGCCGATAGATTTTGCTTTTGCTGTGCACTCGGAAGTAGGGTTGCATTGTATCGGAGCCAAAGTCAACGGCAAGATCGTGCCTTTGCATACCGAGCTGCGCAGCGGTGAACTTATTGAAATTCTCACCTCTGAACATCAATCGCCAAGCACGCATTGGCTGGAAATCGTCAAATCATCCAAAGCACGCAGCCACATCAAACGCTATTTTCGTAATATTGAGATCGAACAGAGCATCGTTCTTGGTAAAGATCTTCTTGAGCAGGAATTGCGCTTAGTACAACTGCGCAAGCCGTTTGCAGACTACGTGGATGATTTAGTCAAAATGGCTACGGAACTGACATTTGAAAATCTGGATATGATGCTTTCATCCATAGGGCGTGGCAATACCTCTGCACAAAGTATCGCGCAACGCTTAGCGCAAAAAAATATAGCTCCGGAAAAACCTCAGGAAAGCAGTTCGTTTTTTAAACGCTTTATCAAACGCAGTTCTTCGGAATCCAAAGGCATTGCCATCAGCGGTGTTGACAATATGATGATTCATTTTGCCAAATGCTGTAATCCGATACCAGGCGATCAGATTATGGGTTATGTCACGCGCGGGCGCGGTGTACATTTGCACCGCAATGACTGTCACAATATACTGGATGCCGTCAAAAAAGAACCCGAACGCGCGTTAGCGGCCAAATGGCAAGTAGATGAAACCAAAAACTTCAACGTTCAGATACGTGTCGTAGGGCGCGATCGTAAAAACTTTCTTGTGGATGTAGCGCAAAAAATATCCTCCACGGATACCAATATCGTCAGCGCGGAGGTACGTACGACGGGAAACGAAACCGTACATCTTTTTGTATTACAAGTTCGGAATATCGCACATCTGAATATGATACTCGACAAAATACGGCGCGTGCCCAATGTCATCACAGCATCGCGAGCGGATACGAGCGGCGTAGCCAACTGAATAACGGATTGTCAAAAGGAATGAAAATACAATTTTTAGGAACGGGCACTTCGCATGGTGTGCCGATGATCGGTTGTACCTGTGCGGTATGTGCATCGGAAAATCCGTATAATAAAAGATTGCGCACCTCTGTGATCGTCGAAGTAAAAGAGAAAAAAATATTAATAGATACATCGATAGATTTACGGCAACAAGCGCTTTTACACCGTATTCATCATGTAGATGCCGTACTTTTTACGCATCATCATGTGGATCATATTTTCGGGCTTGATGAGACCCGCTCATTTAACCGATTACAAAAGAAAAGGCTCCCGTGTTATGCCGGAGCATACACGATCGAGCAGATGAAAAAAGTTTTTTCCTATATTTTTGAATATCCTGATATTCCCGGCGGAATACCGATGATTGATTTTATACCGGTAGATAAACCTTTCACCATCGAAGACGTCCAAATCATACCCATCACTGTGATGCACGGAAAGTTACCGATTTACGCCTATCGCATCGGTGATTTTATATATGCAACCGATTGTTCGGGGATCCCGGAAGCATCGTGGGACTATTTTCACAACGCTGAAGTTTTGGTTCTGGATTGTTTGCGCTACAGGCCGCACCCCACTCATTTTAATGTAGAGCAAGCGGTCGAAGCCGCACGAAAGATCGGTGCCAAACAAACATACTTTACACATATTTCACATGAATTGGATCATGATACTGTGAATGCCACGTTACCAGAAAACATCAAATTAGCTTACGATGGTATGATTGTTGAGAGTAATTAGAAAGAGAAGTATGCGCAAAATTTTTTTTCTTGTTCCTTTTTTCTTGATTCTGCAAAGCTGTGCGTTTTTTAATACATTTTATAACGCCCGGAAAAGTTATAAATTAGGCAAAGAAAGCGTTGAACGTTCTTCGCGTACATCACGGGAAGCACCCTCCAATACTCCGGAAATGAAGTTGGGTTTTTTTGATTCGGAACCGGATAACATACCGGGCGATGCCAAAACCGCTTTTGATATCTCTATAGAAAAAGCCAATAAGGTCGTCGTGCTTCATCCGACAAGCGGATGGGTGGATGATGCACTCTTGCTGCTCGGCAAATCCTATTATTTGCGTTCCGGTGAAGGGGATTATCTTGAAGCTAAAAACCGCTTTGAAGTACTGATGACACGGTTTCCCGCGTCCGAACTGATATCGGAAGCAAAACTTTGGTACGGTAAAACATTATTCAAACTTCAGCAGTTTCAGGAAGCACAGGAAATTCTTCGCCCGATCGAAGCGCTCAATACAACGGAAGACATACGTGCCGAAGCCAACTTAATACTGGGCGATATTGCGCTTCTTGATGAGAACCTCAACGTGGCGAAGGCTTATTATGCACAGGCTCAGAAGCTCGCTAAAGATGACAATCTACGCAAAACGACGTTGTATAAATCAGCTTACTGTTTTTACAAAGATCAAAAGTTTTCAGAGTGCGCAGAATTTCTAAATAAACTGTTGCAAAAAAACCTATCTCTTTCCGAACGCTTCGAAATGCTTGTTTTCCGATCACGGGCGCTAAAGATGGTCGGCCAGTATAAAACAGCCATTGATCATTTAGATAAAATCTTAGGTGATCCAAAGTATAAAACATACTTTGCGCGGGCCGAGTTTGAAATTGCCGATATTTTACGTACGCAGGGTCGTTCAAGCGATGCCGAGAAGCAGTTTCTTTTCATAGTCAATACTTATGCTACGGCCCCGGTTGGGGATTGTTATTACATGTTGGGGTTGTTGCATGACACGACACAAACGAGACCGTCGGTCGATTTCACTCCCGATCATAATCGTGCAATGAAATTTTATACGTTGGTTCGTAACAAATATGCTTCGTCGTACTATGCATCAGCGGCCGTTGCCCGATTGACATTTTTTGAAAAAATGAATGTGCTCAAAGGCGTTTTGTATGCCAATCGGTATTTAGTCGAAATCATCGAAAGTCGTATGAAAGCATTGGAATCAGGCGATACAACGACTTTTGTGCCGGATGAATTTCTAGTGCAGTTGGTCAAACTAGATACTAGTACACAAACTAACGTACCTGAAGAAAAGGACAAGATAGAAACTGTAACAGATAAAACAGAGCAAGACCTTAAGACGATCAATATGGTATCAACGGAATTGACCGATAAACAAAACGAAATCAATTCCGATATTTTTTCGCTCGTTGAGTTAACTCATAGAGATAGTTTGTTGAGTTTCCGAAAAAAAGTTAATGAACGATTAGCTGAGTATCATATTTTACTAGCAGAATATTATGCTAACGAGCTGCATTTATATGATTCCTCATTAGCTTATTATACGATAGTGACAGAATCACTAAAAGGAACAACCAGCGAAGAGATCGCATATTACGGTTTGGCGCGCATACATCAAATCAAAGGGTTTCCAAATTATCTGTCGTTGTATAAAGAGGTATATGAGAAATTTCCCAACGGCGTCATGTCTAAAACAGGGGAAAGTATTCTCGGATTGAAGGCTGCAAATGCAGATCGTTATGATGATGTTTTTGAGGAAGCGCAAATGCTGATGGTGTCCGACACGCAATGGGAAAAAGCCGCTGATTTATTTCAATCCATTGCACGAAGCGATTCGACCAAACATAAATGGCCCTCGGTTTATGCGATGGGTTTATTGGAAGAAAAGAAAAAAAACAATCCGCAAAAGGCTTTTCTGTACTATAACACTTTATTGTACGGTGCACCATCATGGCCGTCTGCCGAAAAGTTGCGACAGAAAGTGAACGCCTACAAAAAAGCGTGGAATATTCAAAATGATTCGGCCGGTTATACGATTGACACGACATTGATCCGTTGGCAACGTGAAATGAGCGTGACGCAAATTGATCAAAAAACTGATTCCATCAGAACACGCCAAGAAATTGGTAAAAACAGCATATCGATCACGACTGAATCTGCGAGTATAGATACCAGTCGTTTACAAATGACTGACTCCGAACTCGAAGAATTTGAATTCCTTTTAAAAAAGAAATCCGGAACGGATTCTACGAAAGTTGGGAAAAAACTTAAACCCGATGAGTCGCTAAAGAACAAAAAACAGCGTCGGATCAAAGAAGACGAGTCGGATGCGACACCGATCATCAAAGAGGAATAATGCGTTATACTGTTTTGCTGCTAATTTTTTTGCTATTCATATACGCGTGTGTGCCCAATCCGCAGTATGGCACGGTTGCGTCGCGAACACGGGGTGAAATTCCGGGGAAAGAAATAATAAAAAAAGGGTATCAGACCGGCGTCGCGTCATATTATGCACATAAATTTCACGGCAGAAAGACAGCTAATGGTGAAATTTTTGATATGTATAAACTAACCGCGGCACATCGTACGCTGCCATTTAACACGTTAGTCAAAGTAACCAATTTAAAAAACAACAAAACGATCCAAGTTCGTATCAATGACCGCGGCCCTTTTGCTAAAGACCGGATTATTGATCTATCGCTGGCGGCCGCGCAAAAAATAGACATGATCGGTAGCGGGACAGCTGAAGTAAGGCTCGATATTATCAAAGAAGGTCCATAAAACCATCGGAGGAAATCACCGTGTTAGGACAAGCGCCATTTGCCGTCGCGTCGCTAATGTTGATCAATTTTGCGTTGACCTTGATTTTCTTTTTTCGATCTGTGCGTTACTCGGAAGCCGGTCGATCTTCTTCACTGCGCTTTACGGTTTTCTTTGTAGTTTTTTTGTGGGTGTTGTTGCAGGCTGTTCTGAGTTACATCGGTTTTTATACCCAATTTTCGGCGTTTCCTCCGCGATTGATACTTACCGGGGTTGGCCCTGCGGTTATTACGGTTTTGGTTTTTCTTACAATACCATCATTGCGAAATATAATTAACGGATTTCGATTAGAAGATTTGATTTTGTTAAGTGTGGTACGCATACCGGTTGAAATCATGTTACACCAGTTGTTTACAGCCGGATTGGTTCCGGAAGATATGACATACACCGGATTAAACTGGGATATCGTTTCCGGTATTACAGCGCCGGTGATGATGTGGGTTGCGAGAAAAAATTTCACATGGTCGCGTAGTGTTTTGATCGTTTGGCATGTACTCACTTTGGGATTACTGATAAATATCGTGTCCATAGCGATTTTATCAGCGCCTTTTCCGTTTCAGCAAATCAATTTTGATCAGCCCAATATCGCTGTATTTTCATTTCCTTTTGTTTTTCTTCCGACATTTATTGTTCCGATGGTATTATGGGCTACGTTGACGGGGTTAGTGAAGTTATATAAATCATAGTACGTTCTTATTATGATCGACAATAATTCATTCGACATACCCAAAAAAGAAGTTGAGGATGCGCCCATCTATGATCCGGTAGCGGATATGTATGAAGCGACATTTGAGGATTTTACGGTGCGTGCCAGAGAATGGGAGTGGATAACAAATAAAATAAAGGCAACAAGCGGCGCAAAGTCTTTATTAGAAATCGGTTGCGGCAATGGTGCAATGATGTATCGTTTGGCGCCATATACAGCCTATGCTGTCGGTATAGATGTTTCATCTCGGCTATTGTCTTATGCGCGAAAGCGAAATTCAAATTATTTACATGTCAATTTTATTGAAACGACATCATCTCATATTCCAATACAGGATCACTCTTTTGATTTAATCGTATCCGTTCTTTCCTGGCGTTACCTAAACTGGCAAGAAACGGCAAAAGAAATTAAAAGATTATTGAAGCCGGGGGGTAAATTTCTGCTAGTAGACATGTGTAGGCAAAGCCAAAAATCCTTTAAGTTCATGCGTTTTGCCAAAGAAAAAACACAATTTCTTTTGGGTGTGTTACGCTATCCGAGGCATCATAAAAACCTTCGTTCGATGGTACGATCACTAGAGTGGAAGCAACTGATCCAAAAAAATCCGCCAAAAACGAAAGATGAATACGAACAATTCTTCAAAACGAATTTCGTGGACATAAACATGGAAATACTGAGCTACGGTTGGAATCACGAGATCGTCGCAATAACAGCCGATCACAGATCATGAAACAGAACCGAGATATTCGATTTCCTAAAGTGGCCATTATAGATTGGGGTATAGGCGGTATTTCGTTTTATCGGATTCTCAAAGCGCATTATACAACTCTACCTGTTGTTTATTTTTCGGATTCCGGCACCACACCTTACGGCAAACAATCACGAAGCCAACTTCGCTCGCGGCTAATCAATATAATTCATTATCTCAGTAATAGAGGAACGGGATATTTGGTCGTTGCATGCAATGCTATGAGTACCGTTCTGCCGCAGATTGAAAACAAGAACCTACCGAAAAACTTCAGACTTACAGGTGTTATTACCCATACGATCAAAACATTACAATCTCAGCAACGATTGCATCGTATCGGTATTGTCGGAGGGATCCGAACTATCCGATCCAGGGCATATCAAAAACCGTTTATTTATTCCAATCAAAAAATAATTCAACGTATCGCACAACCAGTATCCGCAATGATCGAAAGCGGTAAAATGAGAACGATTGGGTTTGATAAAACTCTTGATCGTATCGTACAGCCTCTAAATAAATGTGACGCACTGGTTTTGGCTTGTACACATTATACAGCGGCGTCTGAGATATTTGAAAAAAAAATGCCTTCGGTAAAAATAATTGACCCGTGCGAATCCACTTTTCGTTTTGTGGATCAATCTTGGAAATTGAAATATATACAGGAAAACCGACGAGCGGATGTTTTTCTGACAACCGGAGATCCTAAAAAAACTCGGGAATCCATTCAAAAGGCGTTTTCAATAAACACAGGTGCGTTTCAAAAAATTCCGTTAAACCTATAAAACAGAAATTTGCATTTAAGTTTATATGATTCGATGGTTTGACATAACGGTTTCACTAATTGCTATATTTTTTACCGTACCTTTGTTTATGGTGTCATTGTGTTTATCAATGTGCTTTATTGGTTTTCCTCCGTTTTACGTATCTAAGCGTAGAGGTTATATGGGCAGGGATTTTAATCATGTTAAAATTCGAACCATGTTACCCGGGCCACAAATCGGGCGGGTATTTTTTGAGTTAAATCGTATCAATCGTGTGGGATGGTTTTTGAGGATTAGCCATCTTGATGAGCTACCTGATTTATTTCATATTTTAGTTGGTCAAATGAGTTTTGTCGGACCAAGGCCGCTTATGCTGCAAGCGTTAGAAGCACACAAAACAAAAATTCGGGAAAATGTTAAACCCGGTTGGACAGGTTTAGCTCAGGTGCAACTATTGAAAAAAGGTGTTTTGAGTAAAGAGTTGCAAGAAAGGTTGGACATTATATACGTCGAAAAAAGAAGTTTTGTATATAATCTCAGAATAATATTTGCAACATTTAGGTATGCCGTTTTAGGCAAGAAAATCGATATTAACCCAAACACTACAAATGCACGTATTCAATTTCAAAAAAATGGATTTAAATATCATAAAAAATAATGTTTCCTCGAAAAATTATTTAATTCTACTCGTGCTTGTATCCTGCCAGCATCCCGGGGTTTTATTTGACCAACCGATGCCGGTTCAAGCGAGTGCGAAATTTAGTTTTCCGGATGCATTACTTGGGCGGTGGTCTGCTTTTTTGCCGGATACCGCATATAATCCCGGTCCTCCGATGCGTGTAGTGCATTCAACAACAAATCTGGTCATTTCATCAAAACTCATGTACACGCAAGCGCAAACAATTTCCGAAGGTCCGATTATTTTTTTAGATACTGTAGACGGAGGGAAATATAAGAATAGAAAATTGCTAGATGAGGAATTGAAAAGCATCGGTGGAAAAATGGATTTTTTACAAGACCGCTTTCGTTTTTTTACAGAGTTAAACGATACATTATTTGTCATAGATACGATCAATCATTTGCGCAAATCCGATCATTATTGGGTACTCAATCGTAGAGATGCCCATCATAAAGCTTGGATATTGGGTTGGATGTACCTTCGCAATGATACTTTAGATTTTATGTATCCGACGCGTGCCGATAGCTTAAAAATCACCAAACATGTGAGTTCAAACAATGTTCGTATTCGCAATGACGGGTTTATAGAGCTACATGTATCCGATAGTGTATTCAAACAACTTCTTGATTTGGATTGGAATAATCGAAAATTCTATGTACGGCAGTAGGATAAACTCCTTCTTCATAATCCCATTGTAGCTTAACGAATATCCGCTATATTTCTTCATATGATAAAATTATTTTATAACGGAAAAATATATACTGGCGAAAAGAGTCAGCCTTTCTGTGAAGCCATTGTTGTCAGCGGCGGAACGATCGTCGCAACCGGTACGAACGAAGAGATGCGTTCGGCTTTTCCTTTTGCACAGCGCATTTCATTGGACGGAAAGCCGGTTTTACCTGCCTTTACTGACAGCCATACTCATTTTTTGTCACACTGTTTACAACAAGCACAAATTGATTTGAGTGGTTTGACATCGGTCGAAGCCTGTCTGAATGTCATACGGCAAAAAGTAGCGACCACCCCGGAGGGAGCTTGGATCAAGGGCAAGGGTTGGAATCAAAATCTATGGTCACCTGCACACTATCCGACAAAAGAACAACTCGATAGTATTACCCGTCAGCATCCCATCGCACTAGATGCCCGCGACTTTCATTCGCTGTGGGTCAATTCGCTTGCTCTAGCCCAAGCTGGTATCAACGAACAGACAGTGTTTAGTGGTGCCGGAGAAATATGTAAAAATGAAAACGGGCAGCTTACCGGTATTATCAAAGAAGATGCGCGCACATTGGTATGGAAGATCATGCCGGAAGATACGGCCGCGCAACGAGCAGAGGTATTGCGCAATTCGCAAACATTGGCATATAAAAACGGTTTAGCCGGTGTGCATTGCATGGAAACCATGCCTGATTTTGAAGCCTACCAATCTTTGCATCGGGACAGAGCGCTTCAGCTACGCGTTTGTTTTTATCTTCCAATACGATATCTCGATACGATGGTCGAATCCAAAATCAAAAGCGGGTTCGGTGATGCCTATTTCCGGTTTGGTGGGATGAAAATTTTCATGGACGGCACACTGGGATCACAGACTGCACATATGTTGGAGCCTTTTGAGAATTCGGAAAATTATGGAACTGAAATCACGACGCAGGATGCGCTCGACGCATACGTTTTAAGAGCAGCTGAATATGACATAGCCTGCGCGATTCATGCCATCGGAGACAGAGCGAATCGCAAGGTGTTGAATGCATTTGAAAAAACGCAGGGGCTGTTCCCGGATAAAAAATTAAGGCAACGGATCGAACATGCTCAAATCATTCATCCTGATGATATACAACGTTTCGCTCGGAGTGGAACTATTGCTTCGATGCAGGCCATACACATACCTGAAGATATTGATGCGGCCAACCGGTATTGGGGCGCCCGTGCTCGATGGGTATATCCTTTTCGTAGTTTGCTCCAAAGCGGTGCAACGATTGCCTTGGGCTCTGATGTACCGATCGAAACGTGCAATGTATTCGAAGGTATGACAGCCGCTTTATGCCGAACTCGCAGGACTTCCGATGAGGTGTGGTACCCGGAAGAACGCATGACGCGTGAAGAAATTATTTATGCCTATACCGTAGGAGCCGCATTGGCCAGCGGGGAAGAGCATATAAAAGGTACGTTATCACCCGGTAAACTGGCTGATTTTATGGTGCTGTCGCAAGATATTTTTTCCGTACAGCCCGAGAAAATTGCCGGCACCAAAGTACAATCTATGGTGATCGGTGGTAACGTCGTATATGAAAGTTGATTTCTTGATATGATACATCCTACAGCTCTGGTTTCCGAATCGTTAGATACATCCATACAAGTCGGCGCGTATTCGATCATTGATGATGGCTCACAAATCGGAAAGCATACCATAATTCATAATCATGTACGTGTTACATCATTTACGGAGATTGGTCAGGGTGTAGTAATTCATCAGGGTGCGGCACTTGGTGGTGATCCCCAAGACCTTAAATTCGGTGGGGAGTATTCAACGGTAGAAATCGGTGATGAAACCGTGATTCGCGAGTATGTAACGATTAACCGCGGAACCGGTGCGAACGGAAAAACAAAAATCGGTTCACATTCGTTGATTATGGCGTATGCGCATGTTGCGCATGATTGCACGATCGGCGATCATGTTATTATTTCAAATGCCGTAAACATGGCAGGGCACGTACATATCGAAGATTATGCGGGTATCGGCGGGATGGTACCCATACATCAGTTTTGTCGTATCGGTCGTTATGCGTTTGTCGGCGGGGGATTTCGGGTCAATCAGGACGTTCCGCCCTATGTGTTGGCTGCCGGGGAACCGTTACGTTTTTCCGGTTTAAACTATGTCGGATTACGACGCAACGGTTTTTCTGAAGAACGAATTAAAGTCATAGATAAAGCTTACTTTATCTTATATCGCCAAGGCCTGACACGTCGTGATGCGTTAAAAAAAATACACGATGAATTTGACACTAATCCGGATGTACTAAACATCATACAATTTGTAGAGACATGCGAGCGAGGATTGATAAAACCTTAGGGATGTCATATAAGGTTGTTAAATCAATTGATTATTTTCTAAATTTGTTTAGATTAAATCGGTTTTAGGGAAAACTGATTTTTAGGGAAATTGGGGTTGAGGGAAAATATATGGGGTTTTTAATAAGCATCGTCGTTGCCTTTCGTTCAATCACAAAAACGGTTTTAATTCCAAAGATAATATATTGTACCAAGATACATTATCGAATTTTTCTATTCACGTACGTAATTAGATAAACAGAGGTGTCTATGAACCGAACATCGATTCTTTTAGTAATCATTGGTGTGCTCCTATTGCAATCCTGCGCAACGGTAGGGCCGCCAACAACCAGAACCATTAAAACAAAACCTGCGGTGGTTGCGGTTGAGTCTACAGTACCTGTGCGATCGCTAAAACGCAAAGTTGCTATAGCGCGTTTTTCCAACGAAACAAAATATGGGCAGGGTTTCTTTTATGATCCGACCAACGACCGTCTCGGAAAACAGGCAATGGATATACTTTCTTCTAAGCTCACGGCAACTGAGAAATTTATCATGCTCGAACGCGTTGATTTGGATTATCTGAGCAAAGAAAAACAGATGAATAATCTCACTCAACTAAACATCCCTGCTGATTATTTGATTCTGGGTTCTGTCACCGAGTTTGGTCGCAAGAACACGAGTGATGTTGGTGTGTTTAGCCGCACTAAGAAACAGGCGGCGTACGCTAAAGTATCCATCCGATTAGTTGATGTGTCAACTGGCCAGATTGTATATTCAGAAGAAGGTGAAGGTGAAGCCTTTTCAGAAAGTCAGACGACTATGGGTGTGGGCAATACGGCAGACTATGATGCGACTCTGAATGACAAAGTTATATCAGCCGCGATATCCAAACTCGTTAACCGCATAGTAGAAAATCTTACCGATAAACCTTGGCGTTCGTATATCTTGTCCTACGAAAAAGGAAGTTATTTTATTTCCGGAGGCGAAATGCAAGGTATTCGAGTCAATGATACCTTCACTGTATTTCAGCGCGGAAGTAAAGTTAATAATCCACAAACAGGAATCATGATCGAATTACCGGGAAAACCGGTGGGCCAACTCAAAGTTGTATCGTTAATCAAAGGAGATATTACTACAGAGCTTGCTATTTGTCAAAAAGTTGATGGTGAAATCCCTGAGTCCGAATTTAAAGATTATTATTTACAAGAAAACCAATAAGGAATCCCATGAGATCTATCATCGCGTGCGCCATAGTTCTTTTAGTTGTGTCCTGCGGAGGATACAATGAGGGAGTGGTGCTTAAAGCCGAACATGCCTATCTCGTTTTTAAAGGTGATACAACGGCCGTAACCGTATCTGTGGACGGCGGTACAGCGTTCGCACTTGATGCTGAAACTCAGCGTTATCAGATTAAACCCGGAAAACACGAAGTAAAAATATACAGAAACGGGAACCTTGTTCTTACCAAAACAGTGATCCTCGATAATCAAATAACAATGGAGATTGAAATACCATGAAGAAATTAAGTATTCTGATCATTACTGTTTTGATGTTTACAGTCGGTTGTACACCTACACGCACGACCATATTTTATTGGGGCAATTATTCATCGGCTCTTTACAAATACAAAAAAACACCGGACGAATCCACACGTGCGGCCTATAAATCGGCACTGAAGGAAATTCTTGATAATGCCAAGAAAAAATTCAAAAAAATTCCGCCAGGAGTTCATGCGGAATACGGGTACGTTTTAGCTCAAGAAGGTGATATAGTGGGAGGACAGGAGTATTTTGGTAAGGAATTGCAGTTATACCCTGAGTCGAAAGAATTTGTCGCCAAATTGCAACAAGAAATCAGTCGAGGAAATCAACAATGAAAAAATATATTACCATTGGATCATTATGCATACTTATGATGAGCTGTGCACCAATGATCAAAAAACAAGAATTTGCGCCCAAAATGTATGTGGAACATCCGGTCACTATTTTGGTTTTGCCTCCGATCAATAAATCAACCGCGGCTGATGCTAAAGAATATTATACGACAACGGTTGCTGAGCCGCTGACCAATAGCGGCTATTATGTGTACCCGCTGGAAGTCGTAAATGATATTCTTAAACAAGAAGGTCTATTTGAAACAGAATCTTATGCTCATATTCCGCCGCAGAAATTTAAGGATTTTTTTAATGCGGATGCCGTACTATATGTTACCATTTTGCAATGGAATACGAGCTATTATGTTACCGGTGGAAATGTAAGTGTAAAGGTTGCATGTGAATTAAAGTCCACAAAGACCGGAGAGGTTCTTTGGTTTTACGATGATGTCGTAGTGGTAAACACGAGTGGCGACAGTGGTGGAAACGGAGGATTAGCCGGGTTTCTCATTCAAGCAGCGACTACAGCCATCAAAACGGCAACACAAGATTATGTCCCCCTGGCTAAAGAAGTCAACCAGAAAATTTTTCTAGCTATGCCGTATGGTAAATACCATCCGCAATTCAATAAAGATGGTCAGATGGAGGTTGTCAAAAAAGGTAACGTTAAAAGTCCAACCTCACGACCGGTAAAATCTACCGGATCCAAAAGCACTACGAAAGCAAAATAATTGTTTTGATCATTTGTAAAAGGGGTGATTAATCACCCCTTTTTTTATTTTTTATGCTTTCTCTATCGTAAAACCAGCTTGTCTTACCTTTTCAAAAATCATTTCCTCATTCGGTTCAGAGCCCTCTACAGTCAAAAATCGTTCCTGTGATTGGAGATCCACATGCCATTTTTCGATCGTTTTTTCACTGTCAAGATGCGGCGTTACCGTCGCGACGCATCCCCCGCATTTGATATTGGTTTTAAATTTAAAAGTCATGATGTGTTCCTTTAATAGTAATTTAATATAAAACTTATCGCTTAGCCGCGAGGCGCAAGCTATTGGTAACAACAGATATGGAACTGAACGCCATCGCAGCGCCGGCGATCATCGGATTGAGTGTAAATCCAAAAAATGGAAACATCAAACCGGCGGCGATGGGAATACCGATGATATTATAAATAAAAGCCCAAAAAAGATTTTGTTTGATCGTAATCACGGTTGATTTAGATATTTGCATTGCTGCGGCAATATGCTTCAAATCCGAATTCATGAGTGTTATCTTGGCCGTATCCATCGCAATATCACTCCCGCGGGCCATCGCTAAACTCACATCCGCCAAAGCCAAAGCTTCCGCATCGTTGATGCCGTCACCGACCATGGCGACCACTTTTCCTTGAGCTTGTAATGACTTAATATATTGACCTTTCTCATGTGGCATTACACCGGACCGAACTGTACTTATACCGGCTTGTTTGGCTATATATTCTGCACTGATACCATGATCACCGGTGAGCATGTGCACTTCTATCCCCAAACGGTGAAGTTCGGTTACGGCCGCTGCGCTCGAGGGTTTTATCGTGTCGGCGATGGCGATCACAGCTAAAACTGATTTTTCGTCAAAAAAATAAACCACCGTTTGCGCTTTATTAATCATGTTTTGTGCTGATATCTGAATCGTATCAATAAAGGGAACATGCAGTTCATTGACCCACGCCTCGCTGCCTACATAATATCGGTGGTCGTTGACCGAAGCCGACACACCGCGACCGGGTGTATTTTGGAAATCGGTGATGATGGGGTTATCGTTAGATTCCATTTTCAAGTGACGGACAACCGCGCCGGCCAAAGGATGATCCGAGCGTGACTCCATAGCAAACAAGATAGAGGTGAAGGTATCCTTATTTGTTTCAGGTGACCAAACTATATCCGTAACCTTAGGTTTTCCTTCGGTGATCGTGCCTGTTTTATCTAAAACAACAGTATCAACACGATGGGCTATTTCTAAACTTTGTGCATCGCGTATCAAAATCCCGTGAGAAGCAGCTTTACCGATGCCAACCATTATTGCTGTCGGTGTAGCTAATCCGAGAGCACAAGGGCACGCAATGATCAATACTGTAACGACGGCAAGCATAGCACGTGTCAGAGCAGGTTCCGGTCCCAACACATACCAGAGCATACCGCTCATCAGCGCGATCCCGATTACCACTGGAACAAAAACAGCCGCAATACGATCTGCTGTTTTTTGAATAGGCGCTTTACTTCCTTGCGCTTCCTGTACGGCCCTGATTATTTGCGACAGCAGAGTTGCTCGACCGACTTTTTCAGCTTGGATCGTCAAACTTCCGTTTTGGTTGATCGTTCCTGCAAAAACTTTCGAAGAAGATTTCTTTTCGACAGCGATCGGTTCGCCGCTGATCATGCTTTCGTCAACAAATGAATTTCCGTCTGTAACCATACCATCCACGGCGATTTTTTCACCGGGTCGTATAATCACTAGTTCTCCGATCTGAACATCACGAACTGGAATTTCTAATGTATTTCCATCCCGCAGAACACGAACTGTTTTGGGCTGTAAACCCATAAGTTTTTTGATAGCGCTAGTGGTTTTGTTTTTAGCACCTTCTTCGAGCCATCGGCCAAGTAATATTAAGGCGATGATGACAACGGCGGCTTCATAATATACATCGGCGTGCAAACCTTGCTGATGAAAAACATGAGGAAAGAGAGTATTAAAAAGAGAAAAAACAAAAGCTACGCCGGTACTGAGAGCTACCAAAGTATCCATATTGGCAGTACCATGACGCGCTTGTTTGAACGCATTGATATAAAAATCACGACCAGCCCAAAACAAAACCGGAGCTGATAAGATCAAACTGATCCAGTTTCCCCAAGTCCATGTATTGTGAAAAAACATCCCTATGGTAAAAACAGGTAATGACAACAGAATGGCTACAAGCATTCGGAGACGAAGTTCATTATAACGCTTTTTTTCAGCTACTTCGATTTGATCGGCATCGTTTTCCATATCCCCGCTGATATCGTATCCGATCTGTTGCAGCACTTTTTTCATTTCAGCGACATTTATACGATCGGAAGCGTATTCGACAAATACCGTTTTGGCAGCAAAATTTACCTGCGCATTAAAGATACCTTCTTGGGAAAGCAACATAGATTCGACACTAGCCGCACATGCTGCGCACGTCATGCCCTGCACGCCTAAAGTTTTTTTAGTGTAGTTAACACCATATCCGAGATCTGTTATTTTTCGGATAATCGTATGGATCGAAACAATGTCGTTATAGAAACAAATTATGAGACGGTGATTTGCAAAATCGACATCCGCTTTCTGCACACCATTGAGCTTACGCAGTTCATTTTCGATAATACCGGCACAATGCGAGCTATGCATTCCCGATAACGATAATTCATGCGTGATGGATTCAGATGTTTTGGATTTCGCAGCTGCAGGTTGTAAAACCTGAAGTTGCAGAGATTTTGGAGAGGAGCTATTCATTTTTAAATACCGGTTGAATAAAATAATCTGCCATAATATACGGCGGTGATAAAAAAAACCGTTATATCTGAATGGAAATTTGTTATATCTAATTGGCTACAAAAAATAGGCAAAACTCAATCGGAGGGAATTCGAAGAGCTACTACAATATTAAATCAAAGTTGTTTGGCGTCGCGTATGGCAAGCCACGTTGACTTTGTTATTTCGTATACGAAGTCCAATTTTTTGGATTCGCCATAATACGCTGTTTCCCGCTCTGCAATTTTTTGTGCTCCTAATTTGGTAATCGCATTTTGCGATCGCACATTGACTGCACCGATAAAAAACTGAACCGCTTCAGCAAAAGTAAATGCATGATCCAGCATCAGTGTTTTGAGCGCGCGGTTATAAGTGGTACCCCAATGATCGCGTGCAATAAACGTATAACCGATTTCGATGGTTCGTGTTTCTGCATTCCAATTGCAATATCGTGAACTGCCAATAACTTGACGTGTTGTCGCGTCACAAATCAAAAAAGCGCCCCCGGATTCCATAGCCCCGCGAAAATAATTTTCAAAAACATCTCTTTTATACCGGTCTTTATTAGGGTGTTGTTCCCAAATAAGCGGATCACTGGCGACGGCATAAAGCGCATCAAAGTCTTCGTACTGCAATGGCCGCGCGTAGATTCGTTCATTGTGGAGTGTGGGTTGTAAGAAAGGTGTCATAGTTACAGTATGTGTTTAGTTTTGATTTTTTATTGATGTTTTTATCAAAAAACAACCGGATGCGAGCTGCTGACGATAATCCCGTGCTGCGTTAAGGTTTGGACTTTATCCGCATTATCAGTAATCAAGCAAATCGAAGATACGCCCAGATCGCGTATTATTTCAGCTGCACTCCGAAAGTCTCGTGCATCTCGATTAAATCCGGCCGCTTCGTAGGCCTCGCCTTGCGGCATGCCTTGTTGTTTGTATTTTTTGCTTTGCATCAAAGCGTAGTGCCCGTTTCCTTTTCCTTCTTGTTCAAGCCAGATCACTAACCCTTTGCCGGCTTTTTCGATCAGTTTTTGTGAAATTTGCATTTGTTCACGGCAATCACATTCCATACTGTTGAAAGCATGGCCATATAAACAAGACGAATGTACACGACACAGAATGTTTTCTCCGCGCACATCTCCCATGACCAAAGCAATACTTTCTTTTTGTCCGTCATAATAAAGATATTCATGGTATGCACCGTACAAAGTTTTAATGGTTCCTTCTGCAAGCCGAACAATCATGGTTACTCTTTCAATTCATTACTAAAATTCAAATTTTACGTTCGAGCAATGGGAAAACTGTACCGATAATCAAAAAAACAGAACCGACAATACCCAGCATCATCGGTATAAACCACTTTTCCAAAAAACTATCAATCATCGCTTCTTCGGGTTTATCTCGTTTGTATAAGACAGATACCGTCTGATGTATTTCAAAACCCGGACTGGATCGGTAAAGAGAACTTTCATGTTGATAAGATTTGCCATAGGCGAAGTATTCGACCACCGGTGCATATGTGGTGTTTTTGCCGGGCCTGCGTGATTCGCGAAATCTTACCACTGTTCCTTCGACTTGATCGCATTCGGCGATAAAATTTTGTTTTCGTCGTACTAGATAATATGCGATGCCAAGTAAAGTCAAGCTGACAAATTGAAAAATGTATGTTTCCATCTGTTGATTTGGCCTTAGCGGTTTTGGATTTTGTTTCAATCAAGACTTGACAATAAAAACAAATTTACCTCAATTAATTAAAATTCAAAGGAAGAAAAATATGTCTAAAATACGTGTAGAAAGTTTCACTATATCATTGGACGGATTCGGTGCGGGCATAGAGCAGACGATGAGTAATCCTATGGGGGTGGGCGGACAAAATCTGCATCAATGGGCGATACCGACAAAAACATTTCAAAAAGCACTGTTTGGTTCCGATAAAGGCACTACAGGAATTGATGATAAATTTGCAACACGAGGTTTTGATAATATCGGTGCGTGGATACTGGGTCGAAATATGTTTGGACCTATTCGCGGCGAATGGCCTGACATGTCGTGGAAAGGCTGGTGGGGCGAAAATCCTCCGTATCATGTTCCGGTGTTTATTTTGACACACTACCCGCGTCCGTCAATTACGATGGAGGGAGAAACCGTATTTCATTTTGTTACAGGTGGCATCCATGAAGCGCTGGATATGGCGCGTCAAGCGGCTAAGGGAAAAGATGTGCGTATCGGGGGTGGTGTGCAGACCATACAGCAATATCTCCGGGCCGGGTTGATTGATGAAATGCACTTTGCCATCTCGCCTGTTTTTTTAGGTCGCGGCGAGCGGTTATTTAGCGATGTGGATTTGGTTGCTTTGGGTTATCGCTGTATAGAATGTACTTCCACAGAAAAAGCAACGCATGTCATAGTTCAACGTCAAAACCAATAGACGTGACGGTTAATTAAAATTCGGTTCTATTTCATAGTTATCAATGACTTCTTGGTTGAATCAATATGTGTTCAAAAGACGAGATAGTGATTCGATAACTATGTTATTGATAATTATGAGACCCTGATATATCAAAAGACTCTTTTCCAGTTCTCTTTGCGGCTTTGCGAGAAAATATATGTACTCGCTAAGGCGCTAAGGCGCAAAATTATTTATGATCTCATAATTGAAACTATATGTGTTTTAAAGGCGAGAGAATGCTTAGTTGACTAATTATGCGACCATTAATAATTAACTATTAGTCAAAATTTTTTTGTCTGTTATGCAACTTGTAAATCCTAGATACCCAAATTCAATTTTCCCACACGCCCGCTGTCTCCAGCGGCCCATATGGTTTTGCTGTACAAACCGGCATCGGCCGTATGAAAACCCGTATCGCCTAAAAAGTTCCAAGTCATTCCTGAATCGTAAGAAATATCCGAACCATTAGGTCCTACAGCGATCAATATTTTATCTGTCAACCAAAGTATGGAAGATCGAAAGCCCTGAGGTAGTTTGTCGTTTACGATTTGCCAGGTAATACCTTGATTCGCGGTGAAAGCAAGTGAGTTCGTATTGTTCTTTTCATCTTTGAAGTCTCCGCCGCATACCACTCCTTTTTTTTCATTATAAAAAGCGATAGAAAAAATTCCTGAGGTACCATTGGAGTGTGTGATTGGTGTTTCTGAATATCGCCAGTTTTTCCCACGATCATTTGACGAAAGTACGCGTGCCGCATTGACGCCGCTCCCTATCCATACCATCGAATCCCCGTACGTCGTAATGCATGTCCCGCTTGCAGCAAACGCCCCTTCACCGGAAAGCGCTAACGGCGCTTGTTGAGATGGAAAGCGGTTCCAACTAGCTCCTCCGTCGTGTGTAGATACGAGTATCCAGCGGCCATTCACCGCATCGCTGACGGCGATACCCCCCTGTGAGTTCCAAAACGCAAAAGCATCAAAAAAAGCCGTTGTATCCGTGTTTAGAAATTGTAGTTGCCACGATTTTCCACCATCGGTTGTCTTGTAAACACGTGATTGACGGCCGTAACCTATGGATAAAACATAAGCCTCATCGGGGCCAAACGCTTCAATATCCCGAAAATCAAGAGAATCAGAATCCGGAATATTTATTTTCTCCCAAGACAAACCTCCATCGGTCGTTCGAATGCAGGTCCCATGATTACCGCTGGCCCACACGACTTGCTCAGAGACGGCGCTTATTCCTCTTAAACGTTCTTTAGTTACGGCCTCCTGTATAATCCAAATATTTTTTGACTTGGGCGCGCATCCGTCTAATAAGGCTACAAAAAAGTAGAAAAATAAGGTTTTGTTTTTTTTCATACGTTTTGCAAAGGTTTTTCAAATATGACTAATTTATCTCCGTAGGAATAACCTCAATCTATATCCTTTGAGGAAGCAATACAATGAACATTCAGCTGCATTTTATTAATAGGTTTAATTAATATTTTTACCCGTTATGTTGGCTCCGTGGATGATAATTTCCGGGACATAATAAATATGTAGGTATAAATCATTAGACAAATTCGTATCAATTCAGTACAATTATGGAGTATTTCATATAAAAATTCTAAATTTGATACAAGGTTTCTTTGTATTTATTGGGTTTATGGTTGGCATGTAAAATGCCAGTTTATAAAAGCTTTTATTGAACTTAGTTAGAACCTTTTTTTATAAAAACTTATATTTTTAAACAAATTAAGTATAGAGACATGAAAAAAATTTTACTCTCCATTGTTTTTTTACTCAGTTGCTTCGGCACATCGGCTAAAGCATCTGCGGAAAATATAATCTTGGCCTCTTGGTCGAAGTCAAATCTCAATTCGATCAAACCCATGGCTGTCCAAACAGGAGATCCCTATTGGGAAGCTCAAGGCGGAACGATACCGCCGGGATTTACAGGCGCAAGTGTAAATGCAATCGCGGTTGTTGGAACGGATGTTTACGTCGGTGGAGATATTAGCTCGATGAGCGGTAACCCAACAGCTTCGCACATTGCTAAATGGAACGGCACATCTTGGGAAGCGCTAGGATCGGGCGTTGATGGCGTGGTGCGAGCTATTACTGTTTCCGGCTCAGATGTTTACGTTGGCGGACAGTTTACTACGGCCGGAGGAATATCTTCGCCCGGTATTGCACGTTGGGACGGAAGTGCATGGCATTCGGTGGGCGGGGGTCTCGCCGTAGTCGGAACGCCTAATGTACGCGCTATAGCTGTATCCGGATCTAATATTTATGCCGGCGGTGCATTTACAGATGCAAATGGGAATACCAGCGCTGACTACATTGCTATGTGGGATGGGGCTTCATGGAACGCATTAGGAACTGGACTTAATGGAACTGTAAACACCATTGCGATAGGAAATTCTAATATTTATGTCGGAGGATTTTTTACCGATGCCGGCTCGATTACAACAGCAGACAGAATTGCGTACTGGAATGGCTCAAGTTGGAATGCTTTATCAACAGGCTCAACTACTACTGTAAATGCAATTGCTTTTGAATCTGATACTAGTATTTATGTTGGTATTGCAGGTGCGCCGGGTTTAAGAAGGTGGAATGGTACGGCATTTAGTAGTGTTGGTGGGACAAACACGTTAAACAACGCAGTTCAGAGTATTCTTCTTCAAGGATCAAATGTAATCGTTGGTGGTTCATTTACACAAAACGTTAATAAATCACCGCTCCGTTTAGGCCGAATTGCTCAATGGACAGGAAGTGCATGGCAAGCGCTAGATAGTTTATCAGGTACAGTTAACGCTTTAGGCTATGCGTCAAGTACACTTTATATCGGTGGTGCTTTTTCTGATGCTGGAACGATGGTTAATGCAGATCGTCTTGCTCAATGGAACGGTACACGTTTGTTACCTGTTGGTACAGGGTTAGCAAATACAGTTCGTGCTATAGTTGCTTCCGGTACGACAGTATCTGTCGGCGGTGATTTTGAAGATGCCGACACATTGACCAAAGCAGACTATGCTGCGCGATGGAATGGGTTCACCTGGTCGGCCATGCAAAGCGGTTTCAAAGGCTCTGTGTATTCGATGTCGCAATCGGGAACTACGATATTTGCGGGGGGTTCTTTCACGCAGATAGGTACCGGAACAAAAGTAAATAACGTGGCACGATGGACCGGGAGTACGTGGGGTACGATGAATGTTTCAGGTGGTACTGCTAATACAGTTGGAACGAATGGCTCGGTCAATGCCGTCGCGGCTGTAACAACGACGCGTGCGTATGTGGGAGGTAGTTTTACGAAACTTGGGGACTCTACGGTTGTTAATGGTATTGCGCGTTGGACCAATGGTGTGGGTTGGGAAGCTTTGGGATCGGGCGTTTCCGGTGGCAATGTTTATGCTTTGGCTCTTTCAGGTACGAAACTTTACGTCGGTGGTGATTTTACATCGGCCGGCGGTGTCGCCAATACATCTCATATAGCTGTTTGGGATACGGCAACCGCTACATGGTCAGCTTTAGGTTCGGGCATTTCTAATAACACAGTGTATTCTATTGTCGTCAACGGTTCAGATGTGTATGTCGGCGGTAATTTTACAGATGCCGGCGGCGTTGCGGCAGCGGACCATATTGCTAAATGGGATGGCGTTTCATGGTCCAGTGTAGGTACAGGCACAGAAATAAATAATACCATTCGTACGATGGCTTTTTTGGGAACAGATCTGTATGTCGGCGGTGATTTTACAGATGCGGCCGGATATTCAGGTGGTGATTATATTGCTAAGTGGAGCGGATCAGCCTGGTCTGCACTTGGAGATGGTGCCAATAATTCGGTTTACGCGATTATTGCTGCCGGCTCCGATTTATATGCCGGAGGAAATTTTACATCAATTGACGGGTCTTCAGCATCGCGGTTTGCACGATACCGCGTGCCGGATGTGACAGCACCCGCAAGACCGACCGCTGTCGTGAATGCGACCGTCAGTAGTCAATCAATGACAATTAAATGGAAAAAAAATACGGAAGTAGATTTCGCTAAGTACAGAGTATATACGGGTACCGACTCCAATGCGGTTTCCCAAACCGATTCATCTACTTCTATAAGCGATACATCCCGTGTTATTACAGGTTTAACCAATGGAATAAAATATTATGCGCGTATCAGTGCGGTTGATATTTGGGGTAATCAAAGTAACGCATCGGTTGCAATTTCCGGTACACCCAACGATACAGTGCCGCCGTCAACGCCTTCGCTTATTTCAGCAACCGGGGATAATTTGACGGTTAACCTTACCTGGTCAAAAAATAACGATTCAGATTTCAAACGTTACCGCATTTATCGGGGTACTTCGCCCGGAGCCACAACCCAGGTGGATTCTGTATCCATCGTCGGTGATACTACGAAAAGCGTTTCAGCGCCGATACCCGGAGTTACATTTTATTTCAGAGTGCGTACTTTAGATTCAGCAAATAACCTGAGTGCATATTCCGGTGAATTATCAGCGTCTTCATTAGATCAAACGCCACCTTCCGCGATTACGGGGCTATCTACGACTGCGGCTGATACGACGGTTATTTTACGTTGGCACCAAAGTACAGCGACGGATTTTGGTAAATACTATATCTATATGGATACGGTGGCGCTGCCTGCAACGGCGGTGGATTCGGCGCTGACAAAAGCAGATACCGCACGAACGTTTACGCATTTGACCAATGGTAAAACGTATTATTTTCGCGTGACAGCGGCCGATACATTTGCCAACGTATCGGCATTTTCATCGGTTGCATCAGCCACTCCTTTTGATCAGACATCGCCTTCAGCACCGCAAAATCTTGCCGCGGTGGCAAGTAATGCTTCGGTTGTATTGCATTGGGATGCCAATACGGAAAATGATCTTTTGAGGTATCGTGTATTTGTGGGTACTTCCTCTGGTAATCAAGTACAAACCGATTCCACAGTGCATGATAGTATTGTAGTCAATGGCCTGAATAGCAATACGGAGTACTTCTTCCGGATCGCCGCGATAGATACAGGCAAAAATCAAAGCAATTATTCCAATGAAGTATCAGCTACGCCATTTGCAGCCAATGCCGCGCCGACGAATCCTGTTTTATTGGCAGCTACAGCTCAAAATCAATCGGTAGTTTTGACGTGGCAAAAAAACCCGGATGCCGACATATTAAAATATTACGTTGCTGCAGGATTGTCTTCTAATCCGACGGCATTGGTGGATTCAACCAATGGTGATACGACAGTGACATTGTCCGGATTGACCAATGAACAAGCGTATTATTTCAGAATCATAGCTGTTGATTCAGCATTGCAGGTCAGCGGATATTCCAATGAATTATCCCAATCTCCTTATGATAATGTTGCCCCTGCTACACCGGTAAATTTTATCGCTTCGGCAGGTGATCAATCGGCGCAACTCACATGGAATAACGATAACACGGAACCTATTAAAATTTATCGTGTTTTTGTTAATGGTTCTCAAGCCGATTCGCTTACGGACACCACGTATACAGTGACGGGTTTGACAAATTATACGACGTATCAAGTTAGCATCGTCGCTGTAGATAGTAATGATAATGTTTCATCAAATACTTCAGACATCGGCGTAACCCCGATTGACTTGACCGCACCTTCCATTCCCAACAATCTTACTGCTGAGGCTAGCGACGCCTCGGTGCATCTAGTATGGTCCGCTAATACGGAAGGGGATCTCGCTTGGTATCGAATTTATATCAATGACGTACAAAGCGATTCGACGACCGATACGTCTTATACAGCAAACGCTTTAACTAATTACACATCATATTCCTTCAAAATTGCAGCCGTTGATACCAGCCATAACGCAAGCGCATTGACTTCACAAGTATCAGTTATGCCTTATGATCAGACGGCACCTGCGATTCCTCAGGACTTGGCTGCAACGGCTGGCGATGGTCAGGTTACGTTGAACTGGACGGCAAACGGTGAAGGTGATTTAGCACGTTATCGTGTATATATGGATGGTACACAGATTGATTCGACTACGAATAATAGCTACACAAAGACCGGCTTAACGAACTACACGACGTATAACTTCAAGTTATCAGCCGTTGATACCAGCCGCAATGCAAGCGCACCGACTTCACAAGTATCGGTTATGCCTTATGATCAGACGGCTCCTTCAGAAGTAACCGGTCTTAGTGTAACCCGTGGAGACGGTGCATTGACACTAAACTGGACAGCAAATGGAGAATCCGATTTTAAAGCCTATCGTTTATTCATGGGAACAAGTCCCAATCCTACGACGCAAGTAGATTCGGTGACAACGATCGCAACGACGAGTAAAGAGTTCGGTGGGTTGGTCAATGGTACGACATATTATTACCGCATGGTGGCCGTAGATACATCAGGCAATGCATCGGATTATTCGGATGAAGTATCTTCATCACCCTATGACCAGACGGCACCTGCGGTTCCTCAGGACTTGGCTGCAACAGCCGGAGATGGTCAAGTTACGTTGAGGATGGCGCGCAGATTGATTCGACTACGAACAATAGCTATACAAAAAACGGTTTGACTAATGATGTAACTTATAATTTCAAAATTGCAGCTGTAGATACCGGGCATAACTTTAGTGCCTTCTCCACGCAGGTATCGGGCACACCGACCGATATGACGGCTCCATCAAAACCGACTGTATTAACAGCCGTAGCCGGCAATACTAGTATTGTTTTGACATGGCGGAAAAACATCGAATCGGATGTAATTCGGTATCGTATATACCGTGGTACGACGGCCGCACCGACAACACAAGTAGATTCCACTACCTCTGCTTCGGATACGACAAAAACCTATGGCGGTTTGACCAATGGGACGACGTACTTTTTCCGTATCACCGCTGTTGACGGACATGGTAATTTCAGTGTGTATTCCGATGATATTTCAGTCAAACCGCTGGATGCGCCGGGTTCACTCACGGTAAGTTTATTCCAAAACAAAGCAGCTAAAAAATATGCTCAAATCACGGTAGTATCATCCAAAGCCTTGTCAGCGGTTCCTACCGTGACGGCCAAACTTGGAGTAAATAATACACCCGTCACGATGACGGCTATCGCGTCAAGCAACCAACAGTTCCGCGGTGGCTTTGTGATAAATAGTGCAGGCAACTATACGTTACAAACGTCCGCACAGACATTGAATGGTCGCGATACGACCGTGCAGCGCACGTTTAATGCGGTGATTGCCAAATCCGGTGAAGCGGCTACCCTTGCTAGCACGGATGGCAAAGCTTCCCTCAAACTTAATCGCGCGACGCTCGCTGAAGAAGCTGTACTTCTGTCCGAACAGTCCGACGACGGTGTTTATACATTCTCAGCGGATGCGGAAGCCAACGGCAGCATGATACTTGAAATACAGTTTGATGCGGCTCAGTACGCCGATCCGTCGAAGTTGTTCATTTATCGAATGGAAAAAGAAACCTGGAGTAAACAAAAAACACAGGTATTTACCAAAACCAATACGCTCAAAGCGCAGGTAGAAAGTTTTGGAACATACAAGATCGCATATGACGGTTCGTTTGACGGATCGAATATTGTGCCGACAGAGTTTGCGTTGCTTCAAAACTATCCGAATCCGTTTAACCCCTCCACTACGATCCGATACGATCTACGTGAAGATGAAACGGTATCTCTGAAAATATACAACATGCTCGGTCAGGAAGTTCGTACGCTGCGCAAAGGATTCCAAATGGCCGGAGAGTATCGCGTACAATGGGATGGTCGCAATAATGCCGGACAAGTCGTATCCAGCGGCGTATATATCTATCGCTTGGAGACGAAGTCCTATCGCGCAACGAAAAAAATGATGTTTTTGAAATAACCGACGAGGAAACAAAAATGAAACGCTTTATCCTCAAAAATTTGACGTTAGTTGCCGTTATTGCATCTCTGACTGCATGCGGTGGCGGAGGTAAGGGGAAATCGGCTTATACTAAACTAGTCGATCAGGGTGAATCGCAATTTGCAACCGGCAGTTTTGCCGACGCACGGACTTCATTTAATGCGGCCAAATTGAAAAACCCCAATTCAGCGACAGCCTATATCGGTGCCGCATGGTGTTCGATGTCGCTCAATGATATCGCCGCAGCATTGGCCGATTTTCAAGCCGGATTATCCAAAACCAATGTTAATGCAGATCTTTATGCAGGTTATGCATTTGCCCTCAACGCAAACGGCGATTTTGCTTTGTCCAATCAACGTATTGATGAAGCATTGAATGCCGATACCGACTGGGAGTTGTCCTATGATGGCAGTTTGAACGTAAATGATTTGCGTTTGGCAAAAGCAGAAAATCATTTTCTTTTAGGCCAATACACCGAATCGCTTGCACAGGTCAAACTCCTTAACACGTCATTCAACGCGGATGTAAACACGGTTTCCGGCCGCGCGGCGTTGTCTGTGGAAATCGAACGCTTGCGTAATGCCTTAGGAAAAAACATCGCACGCATACCCGCTTAAAAAAATTAAACCGGATTTTATAAAGCCGTTTCAGGTTTACTTGAAACGGCTTTTTTATTGTCATCGGCAAATGCCTTTGATAATCTTAAGGTGAATGGCTACATTGGCAATCGTAATGAAAAAAAATCAACCTCATATTCTACTGATCAATCCGTACATTTACGACTTTGCGGCGTATGATCTTTGGTCCAAGCCGCTGGGGTTGCTCTATATCGCCGCTGTTTTGGAAGAAAACGGTTTTAGAGTTTCTTTGATTGATGCGTTGGATCGGCATGATACCGAAATGTTGGCATGGCAAGGTCGCGCGAGTGCCAAATCCCGTATGTACGGCGATGGTTATTTTTATAGAGAAATTGTCGAAAAGCCCACGGTGTTTTCTCATATTCCGAGGCATTATGCGCGTTACGGTTTTACACCGGAACTGATGCGAAAAAAAATATCCGACCTAAATTTAGAACAATCGGTGGACAGTGTCTTAGTCACATCCGGGATGACATATTGGTACAAGGGTGTACATGAGATCATAGCAATGTGCAAAGAATTAGTACCTCAGGCAGAAGTTATTTTGGGGGGCATTTATGCAACATTGTTTACCAACTATGCTATGGAATTTTCCGGCGCCGATCGTGTATTTACGGGAGAAAGTGAAAAAACCGTTTTAGCATATCTCTGCTCGCAGTCGGGATTGGAAGTTAAGAAAAACTATAAGGGTTATGATGATTACCCCTATCCGGCGTATCATCTGTACTCTAAACTTGAGTATGTTGCGATGATGACATCGCGTGGTTGCCCATACAGCTGTACATTTTGCGCTACGCATGCGTTTACTGAAAAGTTTACACCGCGTTCTCCGGAAGGGGCGCTGCATGAAATCATAAATTACGCGAATCAAGGTATACAAAATATTACGTTTTATGATGATGCGCTGTTTGTAAATAGCGATAAACATATTAAACGGATTTTACGCGGTGTCATAGAAAACGAAAAAAATGTAAACTTTCACACACCCAATGGCCTTTTTGCCCGACTGATCGACGCAGAGTTAGCTAAGTTGTTGGTTCAAAGCGGATTTAAAACCATTCGCCTCAGTTATGAAACCAAAAACCCGGAAAGGCAAAAAGTTTTACGTAAAGTCAGCGACAAAGATTTGGAATCGGCTTTAGAATATTTGGAACAAGCCGGGTTTCTTCGTCACGATATTGTCGTCTATTTGATTATGGGGTTACCGGATCAATCTCCGGATGAAGTGCAAGCGGGAATAGACTATATTCACAGTTTAGGGGCTAAGGTAAGTCTTTCATCATTTTCACCGATTCCGGGGACGGCGGATTGGGAAATGGCGCGCCAAAAGTATAACTTTCCAGTCAATGAGCCGCTATTAACCAATAAATCGGTCTACCCTCTGCGCCACCCTGGTTTTACGTCCGAGGATTTTGACGGATTAAAAAACTACGCCATTGAAAAAAATCGATCATACCCAAAGGATAATCCCACGCTCGATGAAAACCACGTTTCGGATTATAATGTCTATGCTTAATCGCGTCGCACTATTTTTGTTTTTTTCATTGATTTCTCTGCAGGCTCAAAATCTTCAGAAGCAGATTGATAAAAGCCGCAACAATATGAAAAAAATAAAAGATGAGATTGCCCAATATGAAAACCGATTGACGTCTCAGGCGCAAAAAGAAAAAACAGAAATAGAAAACCTAAATGATATCAATGAAAAAATAGGGTTGCTGCATCAGTTATTGGGCGAATTGGAACAAGGACGTCGATTGACGGAGGAGCGTATTGCCGAATTGCGCTCAATACTTTCGCAAACCCGCACTGAACTGCAAAATCTCAAAGGCCTCACGTCGCAACGGCTTTTACAAACGTATAAACATCGCGATGAAGATCCCTTGGCTTACATTCTTACATCCGATTCGTGGACGCAAGCTTTTGCACGGATGAAATATCTCAAACTTATTGCCGAACAAGATCAACGGGACATCCAAAGTCTTCGCACCAAAAAAGAAAAAATCGAAACACAAAAGAAGTTGATCGAAGTAGAGTTGCTTAATCAGCAATTTCTTATCTCAGAAAAAAAACGCGAAAAGGCTAATCTGGACCAGCAGTTGGCTCGCCGAAAAAACACACTGAGCAAGATTCGAAAAGATAAACGTCTTTTGGCCTCGCTCATCGAACAACGCAAAGACGATATGGCCAATTTGCAAACGATTATCGCTGCATTGGAGAAGAAAAAAGCCGAAGAAGAAGCTTTAGCAAAAAAACGAGCCGAAGAGGCGGCCGCTGCGGCTAAATCCGGTAAAACCAAAACGGCGGGCAGCGTTAAATACAAAGAACCGGTTTATACCGAAAAATCAAATTTTGCTCAATACAAGGGACGATTGCCCTATCCTGTTCCCGGTAAAATCGTGGTAAGTTTTGGAAATCAATATAACGCGGCATTGGGAACCACTACGCGAAATACCGGTGTTGACATTCAGTCCCGCGAAGGAGCGGAAGTGCATAGCGTGGCTAAAGGAAAAGTGTCGTTGATTTCATGGTTACGCCGCCTCGGGAATACCGTTATTATAGATCATGGCGAAGGATTTTATACGGTTTACGCGCATCTTTCGGAGATTTTTGTGTCGGTAGATCAGCATGTAGCCGCCGGGCAAACCATAGCCAATCTGGACGAATCCGATGAGGGGAAAGCCGTTCTTCACTTTGAAATCTATAAAGATCGGGAAGCGGTTGATCCGGCAGGATGGTTGCGATAGAAACGAAATATTATGTTGAGTAAAAAATTAACTTTCTATATCAAAATAATCTTTACGATAGCGTTCGTCGGGTACCTTATTTTCAAAGTTGATCCGGCGATGATTCGCGCAGATTTTTCTTCGGTCGCATGGGATTATTTTTGGATTGGCGCTGCATTGACTCTGCCCAATTTGCTTATTCAATGGTTAAAATGGCAATACCTTGTGCGTATGATAGATCCGGATGTTTCTCGGCGCAGTGTTTGGCGCTCATTGTTTGCAGGTTTTTCGATCGGTCTGATAACGCCCGGACGTATCGGAGAAATGGGTAAAGGTGTTTTTATTGATTCGCCGCAAAGAAAACTCATTATTGGTTTTGGTGTTATTGATAAAATATTATCTCAAATCGCGCTTGCCGTTTTCGGAGCCGTATCGCTCCTGTATCTTACAGAATTTGTTTTTGATTTTAATCGTCCGACGCAGTTGATCATTTTAGTATTTGTTTTTTGGGTTGTCGTCGCATTGGCTGTTATGATTTTTCGGCCATCAAGCATTCGATGGTTGATCGAAAAACTAAAATCATGGGTACGTTTTCTCCCGTGGAATCAACATATCACAGATGTGCTATCAGCGGCGGACGAATTTAAACGCCATCATTTTTGGCCGAGTTTACACTATGCCTTATTATTTCAATGGATTGTTTTTATACAAATCTACTGTTTTGCCAATGCATTTCATTCGATTTCCTTTTGGGAAGCGTTATCCGCGGCGGCCGCGGCGATGTTCGTAAAAGCATTATTGCCCATCACTCTTATGGATATCGGGGTTCGGGAAGGTGCTTTAATATTTTTTCTCGGCAGATTCGGTGTCGATGCCGCTTCGGCATTCAATACGTCCGTAATGATTTTTGCAAGCAACGTGCTTTTACCGGGGCTGATAGGTGTTTTTTTTGTTTACAAATTTCGGTGGTTTCGTGAAAAATAATATTCCATTTCGATTTTACGGTATTACCGATCGTAAACGTATGATCGAAAGTCTTTTTCTTTCGCATCTGGATCGTGCCGTCAAAGCAGGGTTGAGGGCGCTTCAGATTCGTGAAAAAGACTTATCGCCTCGCGCATTGTACGAACTTACGGACAAGATACGAACAATATCCGCGACGCGCCGTGTTCGTATTTTTATCAATGACAGAGTAGATATCGCTATGGCGCTTGATTTGGACGGCGTTCATCTTTCGACTCAAAGCATGCCTACATATAATGTTAGAAAACTGGTCGGCCCGGATAAACTGATCGGTGTATCTACACACGATCTGCACGAAGCCATTCACGCGGAAAATGAGGGCGCCGATTTTATCGTGATCGGCCCCATCGGTGAAACGCGATCCAAGCCGAAAGGCCATGCGGTGCTAAGCGAAAAAGAATTCGAAATAATTCGCGAAGAGGTCAAAATTCCCATATTCGTTCTCGGCGGCGTACAAACAAATAATATCTCACATTGGCTACAAAAAGGTGCTCATGGAGCAGCGGGAATTTCACTTTTGATGGATGATGAAAATTTGGAAGAACGTTTTTCAAATTTGAAAAGCACGCTTGGCAGTTTATAAATCAAATGAAAAAAACCGAAGCGATTATTTTTGCAGCCGGTCAGGCATCACGGTATGGTGATAATAAATTACTATTACCCATCGGCGATGTACCGGCAATGATATACGCTATCCGCACATTACGCGCAGCCGGTGTTGATCGTGTTACTGTTATTACGGGCGCTTATCACGATACGATAAAACAAACCTTAATCAGAGAGTTTGTTCGGATTTTTTTTAATCCTCGACACGTCGAAGGGATGAGTGCAACGATTCGCTTTTCAATTCAACAAATAGATCAAAGTTCGGAATCCATTTTGTTCCTTCCCGGCGATGTACCTTTGTTTTCACGGCAAACGATCAAAGCCATGTTGCAACATGGTTTAACGCATCGCATTGTAATACCCCGGTATCAGGGAAAAAAAGGGCATCCTGTTTTAGTGGATCGAAAAATTGCCGAGGAATGTCTGGAAACCGGTTTAGAAAAACCGCTTTACGAAGTGATTCAAAATCATCAAAACGAGGTTTTTTACCAAGACGGTGATGATCAAGGCGTTGTTTTGGACATTGATACGCGGGAAGACTACGATATCATCTTGAGTTATTTCAAAACAACTTATGTATCGTATTGAGAATTGGCTTTTGTAGTTTGAATGTGAGATACGAAGTGCCTACCCCGATAAGAGCGCCGGCTAAAACATCGCCCGGATAATGCATTCCCATCTTGATGCGGCTGTAGCCGACGACCCCCGCCCACGCATACGAAGGAACAATCACGTACCACTTGGGATAAGCTAAAGAAAGAGACGTTGCAATATTGAACGCCGAACTGGTGTGTCCTGATGGAAAAGAAGCCGAGCGCTCGGTGCTTCCGACCGTATGGACATTGTTAAGCGCTTTGTATGGACGTTCACGGTTTATCGCAGCTTTCATGCTGTAGGTTATAGCCAGATTCGTCAGCGCGGATGTCGTCATCAGAATACCCGCATCACGCATGTAAGTGTCTTTTCGCAAAAGCCCGGTTGCAACAAAACTGAGCGGAGTGACTATATAAATGGGTTTAACGGACCGGCTTTGAAATTCATAAAAACGGTCCCAGCCGGGCGAATGATGTTTATTGATAGCCTTGAATAATCGTGCGTCAATATTTTGTGAATGCAGCGAAACCTGTAGCGATAAAACAAAACAAAAAAAACCGAGAATGATTCTCATATACCTTTTTTTAAGCATGCGATAAACTCCTTTGGCGGACGTACAGGTTTGTTTTGACGATCTGTAAATGCGTGGGTGGTAAAACCGCGTGCAACAGATTCGCTGTCACGATAACAGGTGTAAGCTATGGTTGTGCGAATACCTTCTTGCGACGCAATCCAGGCATCAATATGCACCGTATCGTCATAATGTACTGAACGCAAATAATCCACTTCGATACGAATCACGGGCATAAAAATACCTTCGGATTCTAATCGTTTGTAAGAGTAGCCAAGTTCACGGATGAGTTCAGTACGCCCGACTTCCATCCATGGCAAATAACTGCCATGATAAGCGACGCGCATGCTATCGGTTTCCGCGTAGCGAACGCGGACAGTGGTTCGTGTGATTTTCAAATGATCAACATAATTTTAGGCACTCATCTCGCCCCAGCGACCCATTTTGGAATATTTTTCCATACGCTGATCAAGTAATTGCTCAACAGAAAGTTTTTCCAATTCGGCAAAATTATGCATTACAGCTTCTTTAAGATATTGTGCCGCAAGATCATAGTTTCGATTAGCGCCGCCAACCGGTTCTTGTATTTTGTCGTCAACGACATCAAATCGGATGAGATCATCTGCTGTAAGCTTGAGTTCGGATGCGGCTCTTTCTTTATATTCCCATGTGCGCCATAAAATGCTGGAACAGGATTCCGGAGCGATGACGGAGTACCATGTGTTTTCCATCATGAGAATTTTGTCGCCGACACCGATACCCAATGCGCCTCCGGAAGCGCCTTCACCGATAACTACACAAATGATCGGTACGGGGAGGCGTGACATTTCCAAAAGATTGCGTGCGATGGCTTCCGCCTGCCCGCGTTCCTCGGCTTCGATGCCGGGATACGCACCGGGCGTATCGATCAGGGTAAGAATCGGTCGTTTAAATTTGGCGGCCATGTGCATCAGGCGCATGGCTTTACGATAACCTTCGGGATTGGGCATACCAAAATTGCGATAAACATGGCTTTTGGTGTCTTTTCCTTTTTGCTGTCCGATGATCATAACTTCTTTTCCGTCAATGCGTCCTATTCCGCTGACGATCGCATGGTCATCTCCGAAAAGGCGGTCCCCGTGCAATTCCATAAACCCGTCGGATATACGTTCGATATAGTCGAGGGATCGCGGGCGCTCGGGATGACGCGCCAGTTGCACTTTCTGCCAAGGCGTGAGGTTGGCGTAAATCTCTTTACGCATCGCTTCAAGTTTATTTTGCAGCGCTTCGATTTCCGGTGTTATGTCCACATTGGCATGGGCCGACTTCATGTCGGCGATCTGCGCTTCGAGATCAAAGATGGGTTTTTCAAAATCCAATATTACAGGCACGTTGATTCTCCTCCTGATTCACAAAAAAAATTTGCATACGACTGTACGCAAACCGTCAAACGGGCTATATCTTACCAAAAAAGTGTTTTATTCGCAATTTCCAAACGAGCAATAAACCTTCGCGAATAATGTTGGTGGACATCTTGGAATATCCGACGGTGCGGTCGTAAAAAATGATGGGTGTTTCTATGATTCTAAATTTTTTTAACCATGTTCGATAATTCATTTCGATTTGAAACGAATAACCGCTGGCACTGACTTTGGTCAAATCCATCGAAGATAGCACCGAGCGACGGAAGCATTTATAACCTGCAGTAGCATCCATGATCGGCATACCGGTAACCATACGCGCATACATATTACCAAAATAACTGATGAGCAAGCGCTTAAGCGGCCAGTTGATTACATTTACACCGTTTATATAGCGTGAACCGATCACCAGATCATTATCGCGAATAAGACGGAACATATCTTTCAGGTAACTTGGATCATGCGAAAGATCAGCATCCATTTCGAGAATGTACTCATACCCGCGTTCCAAAGCCCAAGAGAACCCTGCCACGTAAGCTTTACCGAGACCTTGTTTACCCGGACGAGATAAAAGATGTACCCGTGTATCGTTTTTTTGTATAGCTTGGACGCGATCCGCCGTCCCATCGGGCGAACTGTCGTCCACGACTAATATCTCCGGTGCGACCTGATACTCTGAAAAATCCAATGCAAAAATGCGTTGGATTAAAACAGGGATGTTTTCTGCTTCGTTGTATGTGGGAACAACGATCAGCGCACGCGTCATAGATTGTTCCTTATATAAAGCGGCAACCGTTTTGTTTGTATAGTTTAAGACGATCCATCAGGTGATTGTCCGAGAATGCCAAAAACTGCGCCGCCAAAATAGCGGCATTTTTGCCGCCGGTAGGGTACGATGAAACGACTGCAACCGGCGCTCCTTCCGGCATTTCGACAGATGTGATAATGGCCTCCCGATCGACGAAACCTTCTTTGCCGATGGGAATGGCAATCACCGGAAGATGCGTGTAAGCCGCGATCATAGCTGCCAGTTTGGATTGAAGGCTGCTGGTTGCGATAAAAATTTTTATGCCTCGCTCCGGAGCTTTCTGCATAAACTCCTGCAGCTCTGGCGGATCCAGTAATGGCGTGAAAACTTTGACTTCACAATGCAATCCAAAACGATCCAAAGTTTCTTTGCAGCCTTTGATGTATTCCGATTCCTGTGTCGAATGAATAATAATAGCTATTTCGGTTAGATTCATAACTCATCGGTTTGGATAAACTTAAGGCAAAAATTAACATACCCTACGTAAACTACAATACAAAAGTTTTAAGACATCATTATATGCTTTTGTTTGAACATGGTTGGTTATATAACTATAGTTAAAACTAATTTTTTATAAAATAACCGGAACTTTATGTATATCTTTTCGTATGACCGGTACCCGATATCATCGGAATCTATTCTTATTTTAAATATACCATAGGAGTAACCATGAAACGAAACCTTTTAATGTTGGCGTTTGTCATTGTGACGGCATCGCTTAGTGCCGGTGAACCCAATGTCAATCCGCTGATGGCCGGATTTAATCAAAACATTGACTTCAATGTTTTGACCCCGGAACACATCAAAACCTCATCCGAGACCATCATTGAAAAATCGAAAACGACGTTATCGGGCATTTTTTCCATTCCCAAAGAAAAACGCTCGTTTGACAACACCATGCTCGCTATTGATAATATGTACAACGACTACGGCAAGGTTTCGTACAATATCTATCTTATGGCCAATGCCCACCCGGATAAAGCAACGCGCGAACAAGCTTTAGCCAGCCTTAGCGTATTGGATAAATTTGACAATGAAATTTCGTTGGATGAAAATTTATACCGCGCAGTGAAAGAATATGCCGAAAGCCCAGAGGCCAAAAAACTCCAAGGATTTAAAAAGAAATATCTTGAAGAAACGCTTCGCGATTTCGAACGAAACGGTTTTGCTTTATCCAAAGAAAAAAGAGATCAACTGAAAACCATGCAGGATCGTCTTTCCGATCTGGGTATCGCTTTCAATCGTAATATTGCGGAATCTGCGGATACGCTTTTTGTAAGCGAAGAAGAAATGAAAGGTTTGCCGGATGATTATAAGAGCGCACGTAAAATGTCCGACGGGCGCTATAGGATAGATATGACCTATCCTTCGTATGTGCCTTTTATGAAGTATAGCCAATCCGAATCGGCACGTAAAGCATTGTATGTCAAATATAATAACCGCTCTGTTGATAAAAACCTTCAAGTGCTTCGTGATCTGGTTGGCCAGCGGCAAGAGATGGCTGCGCTTCTGGGTTATAAAACGTACGGACAATATCGCGTCGAAGACCGTATGGCAAAAAAACCTGAAAATGTTTGGAATTTTGAAAGCGCATTGATTGATAAGGTAAAAGAAAAAGCGCGCCGTGACTATGATGAATTATTAGCGGTAAAGCGCAATTATCTCAAAGACGCTTCCGCGTCTGTTATCAATCCCTGGGAATCGAGTTTTTACAACGGTATTCTGATGCGTGAGAAATACAGCGTTGACGACGAAAAGATCAAAGAATATTTTGAACTGAACAACGTTACCGAGGGTTTGTTTAAAATATCGCAAAAACTTTTTGATGTGGAGTTTTCAGAAATAAAAAACCCGTCGGTTTGGCACAGTGATGTGCGCATGTTTGAGGTGCGAAAAAAAGGTAAAGTAATAGCACATTTTTATTTTGATCTTTTTCCGCGGCCTAATAAATACGGTCACGCCGCATGCTTTGGCATGGTTAAAGGTAAATTAACCCCCAATGGTTACCAACTTCCGGCGGCGACTTTGGAATGTAATTTTCCTGCACCGAGCGGCGATCGCCCATCGCTGATGTACCACTCGGCCGGTAGCGCTTCAGTTGAAACGTTCTTCCATGAATTCGGACATGTCCTCCACAACATATTGACAACTTCGGAATTGTATTCACAATCCGGTACGGCCGTACCGCGTGACTTTGTAGAAGCGCCTTCGCAGATTTTTGAAAACTGGGTGTGGAATTATGATGTAGTAAAAATGTTTGCCAAACATTACAAAACCGGCGAAGTATTGCCCAAAGCGATGTTCGATAAAATGGTCGCCGCCAAAAATGTCGGTTCCGGCATCGGTGCATTACAACAGGTTTTTTATGGTATGGTAGATTTTACGTTGCATGACAAATGGAATCCTAAAGGTGCCGAAACATCTACGGATATCGTGAAGCGTTTGCAAAACGAAATCACTCTTTTTCCTTACCTCGAAGGGACTAATTTTCAAGCTTCATTTGGCCATCTCAATGGGTACGGTGCCGGTTATTACGGATATCTTTGGTCAGAAGTATATGCCGCTGATATGTTCTCCGTTTTTGAAAAAAATGGCGTAATGGATCAAAAAACCGGCTTACGTTACAGAGATATTATTCTGGCACGTGGCGGTTCGGAGGATCCGTATGCGTTGGTAAAAGAATTTTTGGGACGTGAACCGAATCAGGAAGCATTTCTGAAATCACTGGGTTTATAAATAATAAATAGCACATCTGCCCTACAAGGGAGGGTTACCCGTTAAGACACAAAAGGTCTTTTCGGGTAACCATTTTTATTTTTATCAACTTACCTGTTGGGAAATATCTGTTGCACTTTATTAGCAAAATTCTTAAAATTGTCCGCTTTTTAAAATGTTGCTTTCCAAAAATTTGACTTAAAAATAGAGCTTTTTCAGCACGAGGTTTCCCATGCTCTTCATCCTCCAGGACGGGCCCGTCTATCTCAATTATCTTCCGGTTCTTGTACTTATGGCGTTGGCTATTATTATCCCGATTGCCATATTGATACTATCCCGGCTTCTCGGTCCCTACAAGCCTAATGAACGAAAACTTTCGGTTTATGAATCCGGTATGCCGCCTGTCGGGGATGCCCACCCTAAGTTTTCAGTGAAGTTTTATCTTATCGCCATGCTTTTTATCCTTTTTGATATAGAAATTGTTTTTATGTATCCGTGGGCCGTGATTTACAACAAGTGGGTGTCGGTAAGTACTTTTATTCTCATCGAAGGATTGGTTTTTATCGGTATTCTGCTTGTAGGTTATGCGTATGCGTGGAAAAAAGGCGCACTGGAGTGGGAATAAAACTCCTGAATTAGATAACATCAATCGCACTGAGAAATATTATGCCTAACAACGAAAAAAATATTTTGGAAAACAACCCGACGCTGGATGCGGTTAAATCCAAGTTCGGCGAGTCATTACTCAAGTCGGAAGTGTTTCGTAATGAACTCACTCTGTACATCAAACGCGAATCCGTAGCTGAAATCATGGCATTTCTTAAAAACGATTCCGCTCTGGCGTATGATATGCTTAATGATGTGACCGTCGTGGACGGATTGATCATGGAAAAAAATCCACGCTTTCAGGTTGTTTATCATTTACGTTCGACCCAATACAATCGCCGCCTTCGCGTCAAAGCGCCGGTGCCGGAAAACGATTGCAAAATCGCCACGGTATCCCATCTTTGGAAATTAGCCGATTGGGCCGAACGTGAAGCATATGAAATGTACGGCGTCACTTTCGAAGGACATTCCGATCTGCGTCGTCTTTTGACACCTGCTTCGTTTACAAATTTTCCTTTGCGCAAAGACTATCCCTTACGCGGCAAAGGCGAGCGCGATGTGATCCTGCCCGAAGGCAGCTAGTTTTTTGAATTTATTTTGAAATTTTTCCATAGAGGCGTTGGAAAGGTAAGTATGGAAATAGATCGTTCAGAAGTTGTTGAGGATTTTAAAGATCAATCCTCAGAAGAAACTCTAAAAAAAGCTAAAGAAGCGTATAAAAAGCACGTTAAGATCGGTGATGATGACGAATCATTATCACTTCCCGGCGCACAGCTTCTTACGCTCAATTTCGGTCCGCAGCATCCGGCTACACACGGCACACTGCGTATGGTCATGCAATTGGACGGCGAAACCATCGTCAATCTGGATCCGAGCCCCGGTTATTTGCACACCGGTTTTGAAAAACTGGCAGAGCATCATACGTTCAATCAGTTCATTGCGGTCACGGATCGTATGAACTACCTCTCGCCGATGTCCAATAATATCGGTTTTGCGCAAGCTGCCGAAAAACTTCTCGGTATCACCTTGACGGAGCGGGCGCAATACATTCGCATGATACAGGGCGAACTTTCCCGCATCGCCGATCACTTGGTCAATATCGGTACGCACGCACTTGATCTAGGTGCGTTTACCGTATTTCTTTATACGTTTCGCCAACGTGAATTTATCTACGATCTGTTTGAAGAGTCCACGGGTTCACGACTTACCACCAGTTATACGCGTATCGGCGGTGTCGTGCGTGATTTTCCCGAAGACCATCCGCGTCATATCGCACAGTGGTGTAAACAGTTTAAAGCAACGTGTACGGATCAAGTGGAAGGATTGCTCAATCACAATAAGATTTTTCTGGATCGTACGCAAAATGTCGGGAAAATTTCCGCTGAAGACGCGATTAATTGCGGTATGACAGGGCCTTGTTTACGTGCCAGCGGCGTTGCGACAGATATCCGAAAAGATGAGCCGTATCTCAAATACGATGAAGTGGATTTTGATGTGCCGATCGGAACGGAAGGTGATGTGTACGAACGCTACCTCGTGCGCATGGAAGAAATGAAGCAGTCTATTCGTATCATCGAACAATGTTTGGAACGCATGAAACCCGGCCCGGTAAAAGTAGCGGATCATACCATCGCATTACCTGATAAAAATAAAGTATACGGTTCCATCGAAGGACTGATTCATCACTTCAAATTGATCATGGATCAACATGGCATTGCGATGCCTAAGGGCGAAATATACGATGCGACCGAAGCGCCCAATGGCGAATTGGGTTGGTACATCGTAAGTAACGGCGAAGGAACGCCGTACAAAGTGCACGTGCGTGCACCTTCTTTTATTCACTTTGGTATGATGTCCCACATGGCCAAAGGCGGATTGATCGGTGATGCCGTGGCTATTTTGGGCAGTATGAATGTTATCGCCGGCGAATGTGATCGGTAAAAAGATTTCAGTTTGATATAAAGTGTGCACACGGATATTGCACACTTGAACAAAACGGATACGGATTTAACCAAACGAATTTGGATTATGACGTTAGAATTTTCCCCGGAAAATAAAAAAGAAGTGGAATGGCTGATTTCCCGCTATCCCACCAAACAAGCGGCGACTCTTCCGGTGCTGCATGTCGCCCAACAACAATTCGGCTGGATTTCCCATGATGTGATGAACCTCGTGGCAAAGACGCTGGATGAACCGGTATCGCGTGTCGAAGACGTGGTGACGTTTTATACCATGTTTCACCAGCACGAAGTCGGTAAATATCATTTTCAGGTATGCCATACTCTAGGCTGTGCGATCAACGGTGCCAGCCAAGTGGTGGACTATTTGGAGAAAAAATGCGGCGTAAAATGCGGCGAAGGGCGTTCGGCCGATGGAAAATTTTCCATCGTAAAAGTCGAATGTCTCGGTTCGTGTGGTACAGCGCCGATGTTACAACTCAACGATGATTATCATGAAAACCTAACGAAAGAAAAAATAGACGCGCTGATAACAGCCTGTAAATAAGCCATCCCAACGAGAGTAGAGCGCGTTTACGAATTTCATAGTATAAAGATGTGCTGCCTTCGGGTAGTGTAAAAGGATATCGTTCATGGAAAAAGTTCTGACAAAAATGGTGGGCGTGGAAAACTCCCAAAACATTGATGTGTATATCAAGCACGGCGGTTATCAGGCTTTGCCCAAAGCTTTAAAAATGACCCCGGACGAACTCATCCAAATGATGAAAGATGCAGGGGTCCGCGGCCGCGGAGGCGCCGGTTTTCCGACCGGTATGAAATGGAGTTTTTTACCCAAAGATAATCCCAAACCGCGTTATCTTCTTTGCAATGCGGACGAATCTGAGCCGGGTACGTTCAAGGATCGCGTTCTTATGGAAGACGATCCGCATCAGGTGATCGAAGGGCTTGTGATCTCATCTTTTGCGATACAAGCGAACACATGTTATATCTATATTCGCGGCGAATATGTTAAAGGCGCTTTAACCTTGCGTAAAGCGATAGACGAGGCTTACGCTAAAGGGTACCTTGGAAAAAACATACTCGGTAGCGGCTTTAATCTGGATATTACAGTTCATCGTGGCGCAGGCGCTTATATTTGCGGCGAAGAAACCGGTCTTATCGAATCTCTCGAAGGTAAACGCGGCTGGCCACGTATCAAGCCACCATTTCCGGCTGTTTTCGGTGCTTTCGGATGTCCGACGATCGTAAACAATGTTGAAACATTAGTGACGCCGGTACATATCATCAGTCGCGGCATTCAGTGGTGGAAAGATAATGAACCAAAATTGTACTGCATGAGCGGTCATCTCACGCGTCCCGGTACGTATGAAGCTAAAATGGGAACCAATCTGCTTACCCTGATCAACGAACATTGCGGTGGTATTCGTCATGGTCGTAAACTCAAAGCGGTCATTCCCGGCGGTTCATCCGTGCCTGTTCTTCGTGCTGAAGAGTGTAATGTCAATATGGACTTTGATTCGTTAGCTAAAGTCGGTTCAGCTTTAGGCTCGGCCGGTTGCATGGTCATGGATGAAACGACGTGTATGGTCAATGCGTTGTGGAATCTTCTCAAGTTTTATGCGCACGAATCTTGCGGACAATGTACACCCTGCCGCGAAGGTACACATTGGTTGGAAATGATCCTTGGCCGTGTAGAAACCGGCAAAGGCCGTATGGAAGACTTGGATCTATTGCTTGAAACAGCTAACAATATTGCAGGACGCACGATTTGTCCGCTCGGCGATGCCGCAGCGTGGCCTGTGGCAGGATTGCCGGATAAGAATAAAGGCGGCGATCTCAACGGCCAAAGTTTTGTGAACAAATTCCGTGAAGAATTTGAATATCATATTACCAATAAGAAGTGTATGACCACCATTCCTCACGAGTGGAATTAAAAAACTGCGAATAAAGCCATGGCAAAAGCGAAGAAAAAGGTTGTCAAAAAAGCCGCTAAAAAAGTAGCCCGTAAAAAGGTGAAAGCCTTAAAAAAAACGGTGAAAAAACCGACGGAAAAAATCCCGGCCAAGGGATTGAGTCCGTATCTTTGTTTTAACGGCAACTGCCGTGAAGCAATGGAATTTTATCGTGACAGTATCGGCGGCAAAATACTTTCGCTTCAAACTTTTGGGGACGCTCCGATGGACAGTACACCGGAGCAAAAAAATCTCGTGATGCATTCGGAGTTTAAGGCCGACGCCGTGTATTTTATGGCCTCGGATGCGATGCCGGGACAACCCGTAACAAACGGTTCCAATGTGACACTTAGCATCAATTTTACAAAACTGGCCGAACAAGAAGCGGTGTTTAGCAAGTTATCTGCGGGTGGTACGATCATCATGCCGCTTCAGGAAACATTTTGGGGTGCTAAGTTTGGTATGTTTACCGATAAATTCGGTATTCAGTGGATGCTCAACTGCCAATTGAAAAAATGAATTTTTGTAAACGCCTTGGTTTGGATCGGTCCAAACGCGGCGAAGAATTTTGCGATATTAAAGGAAACAGATAATGGCGCTGGTCAAAATTGACGGACAGGAATTGGAAATGCAGCGTGGGGAAACCATCCTCAACGCCGCGAAACGCATAGGCATAGAGATTCCTTATTATTGTTATCATCCCGGCATGAAAATCGTAGCAAGTTGCCGTATGTGTTTGGTGGATATGGTCGGCGCTCCGAAACTTGTACCGGGTTGTTCTACTACCGTTGGCGAGCTACCGCCCGGAAAAAAAATTGAAGATAAATACGATGCAGTAATTTTTACTGAAAACGAAAAAGTCACTACTGCGCGCCGGGCTGTTCTGGAGTTCTTATTGCTCAATCACCCGATCGATTGTCCGATCTGTGACAAAGCCGGTGAATGCAAGTTGCAGGATTATACGTATGAACATGGAAATCACGAATCGCGATTTGCTGAAATCAAACGTATTCCGCAAAGAAAAGATCTCGGTCCTTCGATTTATCTCTATACGTCCCGTTGTATCATGTGTACACGCTGCGTACGTTTTACCGAAGAAATTTCAGGAACAGAAGAATTAAAAGTCAATCATCGCGGTGCTCGCGCTGAAATCGAAGTAAATCCCGGCAAGCCGTTGAATAATAAAATGATGGGCAATGTCGTAGATCTTTGCCCGGTCGGATGTTTGATTGACAAAAACGAAAAATTTGAAGGACGTGTGTGGAATTTTGTTCACACCGAAAGCGTCTGCCCCGGTTGCAGCAAAGGTTGCAATACCACACTGGATACCATGAAACGCCAAAAGCTCAATCTTGAAGAACTGGTGGACAAAGTTTACCGTGTGCGCCCGCGCGAAAATATGGCCGTCAATCAATGGTGGATTTGCGATGATGGCCGTTATCATCTGAATGCTCAGGAAAAATTGACGCGTATATTGGTACCCCATACACGCAAAGACAACAAGCTGAGTGAAACAAATTGGACGGCCGCTATGGCGCTGGTTACTGAAAAAATCAAATCGGCAGGTTCCGGATCGGTGGCTTTCATTGCGAGCCCGTATGCTTCCAATGAAGAAAATTATGTGTTCGGTAAATTAGCCAAATCATTTGGCGCTTCGTTGGATGTCAGCAAGCCCTTATACGGCGATACACAAACATTTAAGACGGACAAAAATAAATATCCCTTTACGATCGAATCGGAAAAAGCTCCGAACTACCGTGGTGCAAAAGAAGTTCTTGGTTTGGGCGACTCAAAAATGGAACAAACCATTGCAGGTAAAAAGGTAGTAGTTCTTTTGGGCAGCCATAATATAGAGCTGAAAACCAAGCCGGAAACATTGATCGTGATTAGCCATTTCGAAGACGCCGTTACCAATCAGGCGGACGTTGTATTACCCGGGACTATTTTTACGGAAACCAGCGGAACGTTTACAAACAAAGACGGCTTGGTTCAGAAATTTAATAAAGCCATTCAACCCGCCGGTGAAAGCCGCCCTGTGTGGCAGATCGTTTTGGATATAGCTTCGGCTCTGGAACACGGATTGTATTACGAATCCGTTGCAGACATTACCAAAGAGATTAAAGAAACTGTTTCGTCGTATAGCAGCTTGGATATGGATAAACTTTATCCACAGTTAGCATATACGAACGAACAAATGGTATTATAGAATTTTCATTTATAACGAGTATTTGACTATGGATGCGTTTTTACCTTTTGTACCGTACTTAGTGATCGGATTGATGCTGGCGATCTATCTTGCGATAGTGCCGATCATGTTGATCGTCGAACGCCGTGTCAGCGCATGGGTACAGTATCGTGTCGGCCCTAATCGTGTCGGTCCGCTGGGTCTTTTTCAGCCGATCGCCGATGCGCTGAAGATGATGTCCAAAGAAGATATCATACCTTTGCATGTCAATAAATGGCTGTATGTAGCAGCACCCGCATTGATGGTTTTTCCTGCGTTTTTTGTCGTTGGCGTGATTCCTTGGGGTTTTATCACTGTCGGCGGGCGTGAAATCTGGATTCAGATCGGACAAACCAACATCGGTGTACTTTATGTGTTGGCGGTTTCTTCGTTGAGTGTTTACGCGATTACATTTGGTGCATGGGCATCCAATAATAAATACTCGCTGTTCGGCGGTATGCGTTCGGCCGCACAGATGATCAGCTACGAATTACCGATGGGTATGGCGATCATGAGTATGGTGCTGGTTGTCGGTTCGCTTAAGATCGAAGATATTGTCAATTTTCAGATTCAAAACCACATGTGGGGTATCGTATTTCAACCCCTTGCAGCATTGTTATTTATTGCGACCGCTTTTGCAGAAACCAATCGTACGCCCTTCGATTTGACGGAAGCGGAGGCAGAGCTTGTTGCCGGATATCACACGGAATATTCTTCGATGAAATTCGGTCTTTTTTATCTTGGCGAATATTGCAATATGCTTACAAACTCGATTATGATCACATGCCTCTTTTTAGGCGGTTGGCATATTCCTTTTGTAAATGACATGGGGTTTTCTCCGCTCACACGCGATCTGATCAATCTTGGCGGTTTTGCGTTTAAAGTGCTTTTCCTGATGTTTTTCTATGTGTGGGTACGCTGGACGCTTCCGCGCTTCCGTTATGATCAGTTGATGAATCTCGGTTGGAAAAAAATGATTCCTTTGGCGCTGGCTAATATTTTGATTACGGCTATTTGGCTGGCTTTCGTATAACGCTATAGAAAAGGTATAACGCAAGGTTTATAACAATATGGCTGTGAATGTAAAAAATGTTTCTGAACCCCGCGGTAAGAGTTGGCTGGACAATACGTATGTAATACCGATCTTAAAAGGGTTGGGTATTACATTTAAGCATCTCTTCAAAAAACGCGATGTTCTCAGTTATCCCGAGGATAAAAAAGTTCTTCCTCCGAATTATCGCGGTCTGCACATGTTGACGCGGGACGAAAACGGTCGCGAAAAATGTGTAGCATGCGAAATGTGCTCTACGGCATGCCCCGCCGATTGTATTCGTATCGTAGCGAACGACAGCGGTGATGCGTGGAAAGACGGGCACGAAAATCGCGAAAAACATCCTAAAGTTTTCGAAATTGACGAATTGCGTTGTATTTATTGCGGTATGTGCGTTGAAGCTTGTCCCGAAGATGCGATTGATATGACGGATATGCATAATCTTGCAGATTACACGCGCGCGGATTTCATTTACAATAAGGAACGTCTTTTGGGCGTATATGATGAATACATCAAGCGTCACCCGGATCGTGCGCAACGGCGCGATGGTTTGCATAAACAAATGAAAAATTCGAGTTATTTTACCGTGAAAGACGTCAAACACTCTGACGAACACGGATCGGTTCACTAAAAAGATGACGGGATACTGCGGCTGATATATATCATCCGAGGATCAGAATAAAGTTAGAGGTACTATGGAAAATATGTTGCAATATGTGATGGTAAATCCGGTGTTTTATATTTTTGCTGCGATTGCTGTCCTATGCGCTATCATGATGCTGACGATGGAAAACCCCGTTTATAGTGCGATTTTTATGGTGGGGGTGTTCTTCTGTATTGCCGTGTTATACATTACACTGGAAGCCGAATTTATAGCCGCAATTCAAGTATTGGTATATACCGGCGCGATAATGGTTCTATTCCTTTTTGTGATCATGTTGCTCAATTTGGGTCGTGATGCACATCTGACGGAATACGCCGGACCTATGAAGTATATCTCGATCATGCTGGCTTTTGCGATACTGGTACAAATCGGTCTTGCAACGAAAGTTACGTACAATCTCGGCGATCGCGGAATTTATCCGATCGAAAAAATACGTGAGGCCGGAAACGTCGAAGTCATCGGCTCGGTACTGATGTCGCAGTATTTATATCCTTTCGAAATCGCTTCGATACTTCTTCTTTTGGGTATGGTCGGCGCGATTATTATTTCCAAACGCAAACAATAAGTGCTGGAGCAAATATGGTTCCCCTCTCTCATTATTTGATAGTAACAGCGATATTATTTTCGCTTGGCGTTGTTGGCGTACTGACACGCCGCAACGCGATCATCGTATTTATGTGTATCGAGCTTATGCTCAATTCCGTGAATCTGACAATGGTAGCCTTTGCACGGTATTTGGATTCGATGGACGGACAAATCGCAGTTTTTTTGGTTATGACGGTTGCTGCAGCAGAAGTAGCTGTAGGTCTGGCATTGATCGTAGCGATCTATCGTAAGAAAGACACGATCAATGTGGATGAAATGCATATGATGCAAGGTTAGTAGCGTCCGACCGGTGGACGGAAATTTTATGGAGATGGTTGTTATATGGAAATGATTATTCTAATGATTCCCCTGATCCCGCTGGCCGGCGCGGTGTTCAATGTGTTTTTTGGCCGCATGATCGAAGGGCAGGGAAGTCATCACACCGAAGGTCATGAGGAAGGCCACGCGCATCATCATGCCAAACCCTGGGCCGGATATCTTGCTTCCGGATTGGTTTTTATTTCATTTTTATTGTCGTTGTATGTTTTTATCCAAGTGTTGGGTGGTCAAAAGTACAACATTGATTACTTGGATTGGATTATTGTTGATACCTTGCGCATCACGTTTGGTTTTTTGATTGATCCTTTGACCGGCGTAATGCTTTTGATTGTGACCGGTATCGGTTTCTTGATCCATGTCTATTCGTTAGGATATATGGAACACGATCCGGATCGTCCTCGGTTTTTTACTTACCTCAATCTGTTTATCTTTTCCATGCTCATGCTGGTCATGGGAAATAACCTTGCCGTTATGTTTTTCGGCTGGGAAGCCGTAGGTTTGTGCTCCTACCTTCTTATCGGGTATTATTATAAAAAGAAAAGCGCCGGAGATGCCGGAAAAAAAGCGTTTATCGTCAACCGTATCGGCGATTTCGGATTTGGATTGGGTATATTTTTGGTGTTTGCTACGTTTGGAACGATTCATTTTGAAACGCTTTTTGACGCCATACACAAAGTTGATCCCTATGCGCTCGGCACGACGATGACGGCCATAGGTATGCTTCTGTTTGTAGGCGCGATGGGCAAATCGGCGCAGATACCTCTTTATGTTTGGCTTCCGGACGCGATGGAAGGCCCAACACCGGTTTCAGCTTTGATTCACGCCGCGACGATGGTTACTGCCGGTGTATTCATGGTAGCGCGTTGCAGTCCGATATTTTCATTTGACATCGGCCCGGCGGGATACATTATGGGCATGTCGGCGGGCGACTTAGTGACGTATGTCGGTGCGGCAACCGCATTGTTTGCAGCGACCATCGGTTTTACACAAACGGATATTAAAAAAGTTTTGGCGTATTCTACGGTTTCTCAGCTTGGATATATGTTTATCGGTGTCGGTGTCGGCGCTTATGCGGCCGGTGTTTTCCATCTTTTGACACACGCTTTTTTCAAAGCGCTGATGTTCCTTGGTTCGGGTAGTGTCATTCATGTGATGGAACACGCATATCACAAAGCCGGAATCCATGAAGATCCTCAGGATATTCGTAAGATGGGCGGGCTTTTCTCCAAAGCTAAAATAACCGCCATTACATTTCTCATCGGATGGGTAGCTATCTGTGGATTACCGCCTTTTTCCGGATTTTTTAGTAAAGACGAAATTTTAGCTTCCGCTTATCATAAAGGATACAACGGCGTTTTCTGGTTTGGTGTGCTCGGTGCGATGATGACGGCATTTTACATGTCACGATTAGTATTCCTCACATTTTTTGGAGAAAGCCGGACTCCGGAAGCTGCAAAAGAACATTTGCATGAATCTACTTCGACAATGACCGTGCCGCTTATGATTTTAGCTGTGTTTGCTGCAATTGCCGGTTTCATCGGTATTCCTCCGGTTCTAGGTGGTCATAATTGGCTTGCGCATTTTCTTGAACCGTCGGTCGGTGCTCATGCGGCGCCGGTTGGGCATCACGGCTTCAATGATATGACGCTGATGGTCATATCGGTATTGGCAGGTGTCATCGGTATCGGTATAGCGTGGGTGATTTATATGGCTAAGAAAGTCAGCGCTGAAAAAATTGCCACAGACTACCAACCGGTATACAAAACGCTGCTCAATAAATATTACATAGATGAATTCTACGATAAATTTATTGTGGAACCCACAAAATGGGTATCGGAAAAAGTATTTCTGCGCTTGGTTGATAACAAATTGATTGATGGGTTGATATATCTTATAGCTATTACGCTGGATTTATTTGGACGCATCCTTCGATTATTCCAAACCGGTTATGTTCAGACGTATGCATTTTTTATTTCGCTGGGTGTGGCGCTGATTATTTACTATATCATGCGCTAGAGGTAATTCTGAAAAAAGTTCGTTGATTTGATAGAGGCTTTTCCATGGAAAATTATAATTCGCTTGCGCTTTCGCTTCTGATTTTTATGCCGTTGGTCGGTGTCGTCGTTATTTCTTTCATAGACCGACGCAACGAGAACTTGATCAAAGCAACAACGTTTGCGTTTTCTGCGCTCGTGTTTGTTTTGTCCATACCGATCTACATGAATTACGACTTCAGCAATCCGGAAATGCAGTTTACGTATAAAGCAAAATGGATTGTTGATTGGGGTGCCTACTATACTTTGGGCGTGGACGGTCTTTCGATGCTTTTGATCATGCTGACGACTTTTATGATGCCTTTGGCTGTGGTTGCTTCATGGAAAAGCATTCACTTTCACGTTAAAGGTTTCATGATTTCGTTGCTCTTGCTGGATGCCGGGATGGTGGGTGTTTTTTGTGCGCGGGATATGCTTTTGTTTTACGTGTTCTGGGAAGCCATGCTGGTGCCGATGTATCTCATCATCGGTATTTGGGGGCACGATCATCGTATCAAAGCCGCTGTGACGTTCTTCATATATACTATGGCCGGCAGCTTGTTCATGCTCGTCGCGATTATTTATATGTATTTCCAAACCGGTGCGGTAGTGGATAATGGAACCGTGCTCTCCATGCACTCGTTTGCCGTTGATGATTTTGCAAAACTACAGTTACCATACGAGACTCAATATTGGCTATTCCTTGCGTTTGCACTCGCCTTCGCAGTTAAAGTTCCGATGTTTCCTTTTCATACATGGTTGCCCTTGGCCCACGTCGAAGCGCCGACGGCAGGTTCGGTGGATCTGGCTGCGATCTTGTTAAAGATGGGGCCCTACGGTTTTATGCGTTTCTGCATTCCATTTTTTCCTGAAGTCGCCAACGATTTTACGCCCGTGATTATGGTGGTAGCGATCATCGGTATTATTTATGGCGCACTTGTCGCTATGGTACAAACCGACGCCAAAAAATTGGTTGCGTATTCATCCGTAAGCCACCTTGGTTTTGTTATGCTCGGTATTTTTGCGTTTACGATTCAAGGTTGGCAGGGTGCAATGATGATTATGATCGGGCACGGTATATCAACCAGCGCGCTCTTTCTCATGATCGGTATGTTATACGATCGCCGTCACACACGCGAAATTGCGAAATTTGGCGGTTTGTGGAAAGTCATGCCGGCCTTTTCAGTTATTTTTATGATTGTTTGTTTTTCATCGTTGGGTCTTCCCGGAACTAACGGGTTTATCGGTGAATTCCTTGTTTTGATCGGAACATTTATTTCGTCCATAGGTCATGCCCGTCTCTATGCGACGCTGGCTATGTTGGGCGTGATTTTGGGTGCTGTTTATCTTCTTTGGATGTACCAACGCGTCTGCTTTGGTGAGATCGTTCATGAGGAAAATAAAAAACTTCCCGATCTTTCAGTACGTGAATATGCACTTGTCACACCGTTTCTTATTCTGATTTTCCTGTTGGGATTCTATCCAAAAATTCTGACAGAAAAAACGGAAGCAACCATGCACAAGTATCTGAATAATCAGAAAACGGCTGTCGAGCAGGCCAAAACCAAAAAGAATAGCGGCCCGATGATGACCAATCAGCCGATACCGTACTAATATCTTTTGCATGCGGCTTTGTGCGAATGATAAACAACTGACGATAGCGCATGAAGCAGTGATTTCGACCAATTATGAAAAGGTTCGCGCATGCTGCGAACCTTTTTTGTATAGAACTTTGAACAACTAGAAACTCAGTATTAATTTCCAATGCAATCTTCACTAACCACATTGTGCCCCAATTGCGGTAAAGAATTGACGGCGGATACGCAACCGGCCGCATGCCCGCATTGTCGTTACTTGTTTAGTGTGGATTTGAAAAGTTTTATCGTACCGGAAGATCACGGGCTGTGTGTCAAAGAAATTCGCACCGGCATCGAAAAAGAACGTTTTGAAGAAGTCGGGCTTCTTATTCATCATCTTATACACCGCAATTTTTTGGATGATAAAGCACTGCGTATGATCGGTATGGAACTGCATGCGACGCATAAGGATGCACTAGCGCTTGCGTGCTGCGAACGTGCCGTACAAATCAATCCGCAAGATGCGTGGAATCATCACGCCCTGTCGGAAACATGTCAGCAGATCGGTATGCTTGAGGCGGCATTCAAACATGCCCAAGAAGCTGTTCGGTTGGATCCTATGGAGTCACGCCATCATGCGCGGATCGCCGAAGTATATGACAAACAAAATCAATCTACGCTCAGCGCTCGCTCTTATCTTATGGCGATGGCTCTCAGCGGTGCGTATATCAAAAACTTTGATCAATTGATTGATGATGCGATAGATCTTGTTATGGTGGAGTCAACCTACGAAGAGCTTCGCAAACAACATCCGGAAGTACGGATAATCCACTTCGCGATGGGCAATCTGTATCTCGGAAAGATGAATTACGAAAAAGCGGAAACCGCGTTTCAGCAAGTCGTTTCATCGCAGCCTTCCAATGTTTCCGCATTAAACCGTCTTGCGGAGGTTTATCAAAAGCAAAATAAACCCGAACAAGCGCTTGAAATGTACAAACGCAGCCTCGCATCGGAAGAATCCAATTTAGACACGTTGCGTAATCTCGGAAAACTGTATAAAGAAAAAAGCAATTGGGCAGAAGCGCTGAAATATTTTGAACGCATTCTTAAGATTAATAATAAAGACAGTAATGCGGCGTATGAAACCAAAGAAATGTATCGCAAGCTCAATAACCCTCAAAAAGCTATTGAGGTAATGAAAGAGTACCAGCGCACGGATGTGTCGTACTATAATTGGGCGATGCATCATATTTTTGAAATTCTCTACTATGATCTGAAAGACGATAAACAACTCATCGAACTCGTCGAAAAAACGTATCCTAATAAAATCACCGATTCGTTTGTTTACGATTATTATGGATATAGTTTGATGAATACGGGGCGATTGGATGAAGCCGTAAAAGCGTTTGAACGCTTTGTCGAACTTGAGCCTAAAAATGCACGAGTCATGCGCGAATTGGGACGTGTGTTTTGTGATTTGCAACGCTACCAGGAAGCCATAGAGGTTCTTAAAAAATCATTTGCCATCGAAAATAAGAATTCGTACGGCTATTATTACCTCGCCTTGGCTTATCACAAGTTAGGTAAGGATGATCTGGCCCGAAAAACATTGAACGAAGGCAAACAGTTTGATCCAACGTATAAATGGTTTGATGAACTTCTGACAGAGATGGATCCCAATTATACGCCGACGGCTATCCCGGAAAATGTAACCGAAACACCGGTTACCACCGGTACGGGCGTTTTGGGTGAAACAGTGGCGCCGGCGCTTCCGAATTTTTTACGCGATCTGACGCAATTGGCCAAAGAAGGGAAGATCGAAAACATTTTTGGCCGCACGCATGAGTTGATGGAACTGATCGAAGTTTTGTGCCGTCGGAATAAAGCTAATCCGTTGATCGTAGGCGCACCGGGCGTCGGTAAAACGGTTTTGGTGAATGGTCTTGCTCACTTACTGGCGCAAAAAAAAGTTCCCGATATTTTGCAAGATTACCGTTTGCTCGAACTGGAAGTTTTTGCTGTTGTGGCGGGTACACGATATGTCGGAACGCTTGAGCAGAAATTTATGCAACTGGCTCAATATTGCCGGCAGAACAAAGTAATTATTTTTATCGATGAGCTGCACACATTGATGGGTGCCGGTTCCTATAGTTCGCATGAAACAGGTGGGTTGGATGAAATGTTCAAACCGCTGATGACGCAACCGGAATTCAAATTGATCGGTGCGACGACGGACGAAGAATATCAGAAAAACATAGCTAAAAGCGGAGCTTTTGATCGTCGTTTTACACGTATTACGGTATTTGAACCTATGCGTGATGAGACGATGAATATACTCGGATCTTTGCGCGGAAAAATCGAACCGTTTTATCATGTGCAAGTCAGTGATCGTATGCTCCGTACGACGTACGATATGGCCGAAAAATATATCAAAAACCGTTACTTTCCGGATAAGGCCTGTGACTTACTTGAGCGCGCTTCGATCAAAGCAAGTCTGTCGCGTTCGGGCGCCGAAGGTGAAATAAAAGAAGTTACCGAAGAGCACATCGTACAAGCGGTTTCTCAAGTAACACGCATTCCCGAAAGTAATATTCAAATTGACGCCATGATGGGCATGCTGTCGCTCGAAGATCGTTTGCGCATGCGGGTGATAGGGCAAGAGGAAGCGATCCAAAAAGTCGCTGAAGTCGTACGCATGACCAAAAGCGGTCTTGATGTAAATCCGGAACGACCGGACGGTGTTTTTCTTTTTGTAGGCCCGACCGGCGTAGGAAAAACCGAATTGGCTAAAGCATTGGCCGAAGCGTTAGAAGGCAGCGATAAAAGACTTGTTCGCATTGATATGTCGGAGTATAATGATCAGTATGCCTTATCCAAACTGATCGGAACGGCACCCGGTTTTGTAGGGTATGAAGACGAAGGGCGGTTAACTAAAGCTGTGCGCGAAGATCCTTCGGCGGTAATACTTTTGGACGAAATCGAAAAAGCGCACCCAAAAATTTATGAAGCGTTTTTGCAGGTTTTTGATGACGGTCGTATGACGGATGGTAAAGGAAATGTGATTTCGTTTTCTCATACGACGATGATTATGACATCCAATCTCGGTGCCGAACATATTTATGGAAAAGAGAAACTTGGTTTTTCGGGTGGAACAGAAGATGTTCACAAGCAAATTTCGCAAGGTATCACAGAATCCATGCGAAAGCATTTTTCACCTGAATTTTTGAATCGAATTGACGAAATTATAGTGTTTAGGCCATTGGATGATGAAGCGCTTATACAAATCGCGCAGCAGAAGTTGGATGGAATAGTCAAACGTTTTGCCGACCGTGATATTCGCATCCATATCGAACAAGATGTTGCGGCGCTGTGCGTGCGAGACATCGACAGCAAACGGGAAGGCGCGCGCGGAATAAATCGTCAATTGGAAGACATGATATCCAGACCGCTGTCGCGTGTCATGATTCAAAACCCGAATTGTAAAGCTTATAACATCAAACGCAGTGAAAACGAAATACTCGTTTTGCGCGGCGCATAAAATATAAAAACCTTACGGAGGATTTGTGGAAATAGTCATTCCGGATACGAATATAACAGCGATCATGCCGCAGGTGATCCTGACCATCGGCGCATGCGTAACATTATTGATGGGTGTTTTTACACCCCATCTGAGAAAATGGGCGGGTTATGTCGCGTTTGCGACATGTGTGATCGCATTTCTTGATGTGATGACGATGTGGGATACTAAAATGGTAGCGTTTAGCGGTATGATAACGCTAAACTATTACACGCATGCTTTCAGTATCGTCATACTCGCGAGCGCTGCGCTAGTTTGCCTCGTGACATACGACGACGTGAGTGAACATAAAGTAGGCGAATTCTTTTCGGTGTTGCTGATGTCAACGACGGGCATGCTGATCATGGTGGCAAGTATGAACCTGATGGTGATTTTCCTCGGGCTTGAGATCATGTCCATAGGTTTATATATCCTTATCAGTATTAACCGGTCTAAAATTCGTTCGCTGGAAGCCGGTATGAAGTATTTTTTACTTGGCGCTTTTGCATCCGGTTTTTTTCTTTATGGTATTGCATTGACCTACGGAGCAACGGGGAGTTTTGACCTTGCACGAATAGCTAACTATCTTTCAATGAATAATTTGCTCGGCGATCCTCTGGCGTTGGCGGGCACTTCGCTATTAATTATTGGTTTCGGTTTTAAGGTTGCGTTAGTTCCATTTCACATGTGGTCGCCCGATGTATATCAAGGTTCGCCCGCTCCGGTAACAGCATTCATCGCGAGTGGTCCCAAAGTAGCCGCATTTGCAGCTTTTGCGCGTGTATTCATTGACACCTTCAATACGTTAGCGATCGAATGGTCTGAAGTGCTTTTTTGGATCTGTGTGATCAGCATGATCGGCGGAAACCTGATGGCATTGGTACAACGCGATATCAAACGTATGCTTGCATTTTCGAGTATTTCACATGCCGGATATATCATCATGGCTATACTCGCCGGACCGAAGTTAATGGATAGTAATCCTAACCTAGCGATGGATTCGATACTCTACTACGTCATGGTTTATTCGCTGATGAATATATGTGCGTTTACAATCATTCACGTTTTTGAAACGCGTGAAGGTCGAAACCTTAAGGTAGATGATTTTGCCGGGTTTGGATTTCGCTATCCCCTGTTAAGCGTTGCGATGTCTATTGCAATGTTATCTATGGCCGGATTCCCTCTTACCGGCGGATTTATAGGAAAGTTAAGAGTGTTCTCGGCAGCTGTGGATGCAGGTTATGTGGCCCTGACGATCGTCGCTGTTATCACTTCTACGATTTCGGTATATTATTATCTCGGTGTTATGGTCAAAATGTATTTTACGGATGCGGAAAACCCGCTTGAAGATATTTATCTTTCCAAGTCCACACGCACAGCGCTCGCACTAAGCAGCGCCGGGCTTGTATTGCTTGGCGTGATACCGACGGTGATCGCTGACGTGGTACGTACTGTGTTTCAAGCTTTTGTTTAAATAAAAAATATGATATGCCATTCAATAGTTCTCATCCAAGCGATGAGAACTATTTTTTTTAACGACTCAAAACGATGAAAATTGCGGTATTATATGGAGGTAATTCCAGCGAACGTAATGTTTCGCTGAATTCCGGTCTTGCGGTGATTTCCGCACTTCATAAAATGAGTCATGACGTACTAACGGTAGATCCGGCATTTGGCGGGTGTATAAAGGAGTACGAAATTAAAGCCGTAGGAGAATTGCCGCCGACCGAAGAGGAATTGCGCGATTTACCGGGAAGTAAAAATCCACATACGATTGTCGAAGCATTAAATTTTATCAGCGAAAAAAAAGTTGATGTCGTTTTTAATGCGCTCCATGGCGGTATCGGAGAAAATGGCGCCTTGCAGGCCATGATGGATGTTTATGGTTTGACATATACCGGCTCCGGTTCAGCGGCAAGCGCGATAGCCATGAATAAAACGCTCACCAAGCGTATTGCTGAAACGGAAAGGGTGCCTTCGGCTGCATATGTATTTTTGCCGCGAAATACCGATCAAAATCAAATAGATGAAATTGTACGATCAAAAGTTTCCGGTAAAATAGTAGTCAAACCCAATGACGACGGATCTTCGGTAGGCCTCAGTATCGTAAATCCCGGTGAATCATTGCAGGAAGCTTTTCGGAAAGCTGCGGCCATTGGCGATGTTTTATTTGAAAGTTTTATTGACGGTAGAGAATTGACGGTCGCAGTTCTTGGTGATCAGACATTGCCAGTCGTAGAGATCAAGCCCGAGGGTGGTGTGTATGATTATAAACACAAATACACAAAAGGTCTTACCCAGTATTTTTGCCCGGCGGAAATAGATCCGGTTATTTCAAAAAAGGCGCAAGAATTTGCAATAAAAGCATTCCGATCCGTCGGATGCAAAGGTTATGCACGGGTAGATTTTAGAATGAATCAATCCAGTGAACTTTTTTGTTTAGAAATAAACACTTTGCCCGGAATGACCGCCACGAGCCTTGTACCCAAAGCGGCGAAAGCGGGGGGGATGGAATTTGAGGAATTAGTAGAAAAAATTATTCAATTAGCATTACCATAAATTCACTCGGAGTTGAGCCATGTCTTACAAAAACATTTTATTCGAAGTAAAAAACAAGATTGCTTATCTGACAATTAACAGGCCGGATAAACTAAATGCATTGAATACGGAAACATTCATGGAAATCATGGATGCGATGAAAAAAGCTAATGAGGATGCCTCCGTAAGCGGCGTCATCGTTACGGGTAGCGGAGAAAAAGCGTTTGTTGCCGGCGCGGATATTTCTGAACTTGCCGTACAAACACCGGTAACGGCCAAAGAATTTGCCCTCCGAAGCGAAGTGGTTCTTTGTTACATCGAACGGATGCACAAACCGGTTATAGCCGCGATCAACGGTTTTGCGCTAGGCGGCGGATGTGAGTTTGCGATGGCATGCCACATGCGCATCGCTTCCGAAAATGCAAAGTTTGGGCAGCCGGAAGTGAATCTCGGTCTTATCGCCGGTAATGGCGGTACGCAACGTTTACCGCGCCTTGTCGGCAAAGGGCGTGCGATCGAAATTCTTTGTACAGGCGATATGATTTCAGCTGAAGATGCATTCCGGATGGGCTTGGCAAATCGTATAGTCAAAAAAGAAGAACTGATACCGACGTGCGAAAAAATCCTGCAAACGATCGCTTCAAAAGCACCGGTAGCCGTGAAACTCACGCTCGAAGCCGTTCAAAGCGGAATGGAAATGACATTGGCTGAAGGTCTTAATTTTGAGGCCAATTTATTCGGACTTGTATTCAGCAGCGATGATATGAAGGAAGGAACCAAGGCGTTTTTGGAAAAACGAAAAGCCAATTTTCAGGGTAAATAAACAACACATTAAATATGTTAAAACTGCCGCAGTTGCACATAAATTGCGGCAGTTTTTGTTAGGTGGACGATGAATTTACTAATAACAGTATCGTTTTGTCTGATGTTATCAGCTCTTCTGTATTTTATTACCGGCCGTAAGTTGGAATTAAAAAATAGAAAAATATGGCTTGGCAGTATGACCGTCGTTCTCCTGTTGGCAACAAGTGTTATGTTTTTTGCGCAAAAGGAATTGGATAACTATCAGGCGTATCGGGCGTGGTTGCCGACGCCTGCGCGTGTTATTTCTGCGCAAGTTGTAGGGAAAAGGGCTTTCAGACCGGAAATTATTTATACATATACGGTAAACGGTTTTTCGGTAACTGATACGACCGATATGGAAGTTCCCGGATTTGGGAGCAAATCTAACCGGTTTAACGTAGCAAGAAATGAAGTAGCTTCCGTGAGAGAAGATTCGACGTTTGTTGTTTATTATAATCCGGCAAATGTGGTTGAACACCTTTCACATATACGTCCTCCCCATACGATCTATATAATGTATTCAACCGGAGGATGCTTTTTTATAGCAGGAAGCTATATTTTTCTTGTCGGATTATTTCAAACTAAAAAAAATAAACTGGATTAAGCATCATTTGGCTTTCAAAAAATCTTCGTAACTGACAGTGTAATATTTTTTTTCGGCCATATATTTTAAAATATTCAAAAAATCATCGGATTGAATATATCCCGGTACCATCGTGATCATTTTCCCGTTGGATTCGAAAAATGCTGTAGCCGGGTAGCCCGTTACCTGCATACTTTGCGCAAAAGCCGCCGCCGGATATTGTTCTCCTTCGTAGCTCACCGGTCCGTCCGTTTCAGGGTTCATTCGTATCAGCACAAAATTTTCGCGTAGGTATTTTACAACACGCGGATCGGAATAGGTATCCTGATCCATTTTTTTACACCATCCGCACCAATCCGTATAAACATCAATCAATATAGCTTTGTTTTCTTTAGCCGCTAAAGCAAGACCTTGATCAAATTTATGCCAAACCAAATCATTTGTGTTAGAATTCACAGCCAAAATTAAATGAAGCCAAACTATATAACTCATAAATCCTCTTTAAATGATTCTTAGATTAGAACGAAATGATCGATAATGTATTCCTGTTAATAAAACTAAAATTGTCCCGTGAGCGTAATTACAATTTGAGGCTGAGCATGTTTGTTGTCGTCGGTGTTCTTTTTATCAAAGGCATATGCATAGCGATAACCGACGCTAAACTCGACGGGTAAGGTAAAAAAATGCATATTGGCATATCCTCCCGCTCCGGCAGACCGATATTTGGTTTTGACGTTGGGTCCGGAATAATCTTGCCCGATTCCGTAGTCACCAAAAACATCAGCATAAATCCGTTTGATATAAAACATGGCTAAAAAATCCGTATCGGGATACATAAGCGGAACAGTATAAGTCGCCCCCAATTTCTTAATAGCATCGTGGTAAATGTACGAATAACTGCGCGGAAAAATCATCCAGCTTGCGTATCTGTAGTTGGCTCCGGTTTTCTGTCTTTCAAATTGACCTTGCATCCATCCACTGTGGCGTTTTAGTAAACCCGGGAAAAACAGATCACCTTGGGCAAAAAATTGACTCCCGTTATAATGATCTTTAAAAGGTGATTTGCTATACGTTATCCAAATGCGCTGACCCCACTGTGGATAGACATAAGCTGCCGGTTGTGTTGCGTTATAATAGAAGCCCGAAAAAAAGATACTTCGCATAACGCCATTGTTTTGATCAAATGCGAAAGAGATTTTTTGGTCGGAAATTTTTGTATATGAAAAACCGGTTGATGCTGAAAAATAACGTTGCCATCCTTGGCTCGAAAAATTGAGTGGTAATCGCAATGCTGCGCTTAAGCTTTTTTCATTCCATCCGTACCACTTCAGTTTTTCAGTTTTTTTACCGTCTTTGATAGTAGTAACGGTATATGTAGATGAACGCGAACCGAGTCTAGCGGTAATATCCGCAATCGGATAAAAACCACCGTACGACGCGCCCACTTCACCGCCGGATGTTTTTTCATTGCGATCATAATTGTAGGATGCCGATAAACGCGTCGTGGACATGATGTTTTGGGAAAATACGGACAAGCCATATTGTCTGGGATTCAGTGTAGGCGACCATGAATGTATGTTGATCAGATCGGATAGGGAGTTGTAGCTTTTAACGGCGAAGGTACCCGGTGTTATGCTATCAAAACGGATGGGTCCAAGTTCTTGTTTGAGCAAGGGTTCATAATAACCGTCATTTTTACGGGACAGGATATCTATGCTTGTCCAGCGATTGGTATCCAAAAGTAAAGAACAAGCAATGTAGCCGTCTACATTATATTCATCGAATAATAATTTATTACCGCCGGAAACAAACGGATTGAAAGCGCCTAACGAGCTGTGCGTGATTTGTTTCCATGTGCGATCGTTTTTATGTATGGCAAAAATATTATCGACACCGTCAAAGTGAGCATTCAAAAGTATCCAGTCGTTCCAAATGACAGGATTAGTATAGTTCATCGTATGTTGAGGGGGCAGCACATCGGTTGTGGTGCTATTTTCGACATCCATAAGAGTAACGCCTTTCCCATCGTGCAAGGTTTGACGTACATAAACTATATGCTTGTTATCGGAAGACCAGGACGGGTTAATAATCATATCGTTATTAGGATTGGAAAGTTTTTTTATAATGCTACCGGTTTGTGTATCAAACAATATCATTGAAGACTGATTACTGCGGCTGTGTTCCACAGCGGCAAATTTTTGACCGTCCGCTGACATCGCAACATAGGTGAGTCGTGTGTTAGTTAAAAGAGTTTGAGTTTTTCGAGTAGTGGCGTCCCAGGCGACAACACGACTGCCATTTTTAAGTCCCCATCGCAGATCCCAATCAGGGTCAACCCAAATAACTTTGTTTTGTGATGCGCTGAAATTACCAGACCATGTTGATCGCGTGATATGAGAAATTGTTCCATCCGTCGTTTTTATTTTTATACCGGGGGCTTCACCGAGATTGTAATCAAAAAAAACTAGAGAGCCGTCCGTCAAAGCTTTTGGATTGTTTGGGAACGGATTCATAAATCCATTGTCGTGGCGAACTTCGATCGTTGTCAGGTCTGATTTGTAAGAAGGTTCCTGAGTTGACCACAAATCTTTGAGTTCTTGTGACATGTTTTCAAATGTATTCGGCGCACCGTTCCCTGTTTTGGCTTTCATAGCCCAGGAAAAAGTATAAAAAAACGGAAAATTGGAATTGCGGCGAAGAATATCAGACCACATATCGGATCCGTGGTGACGCTTGACGTACGAAGTCATATAATAGCCCATTTCGTAAGCGCCGCCGAAATAGTTTTTGTAGGAACCCATAAGCATCTGATAATAATTTTGCTGTGGACCGCGTAATAACATAGTTCGCATCGGCATATTAAACGAAGGAAGGCGTCCGCGACCGCTTTGTGTTAGTGCCGTTTCCGTTCCTGTCGCATCACCTTCCCAATACCATGACGGTACGCTCAAAAAACTTGCGGCCAAAGTTCCTGTTTCGCCGAATAAACCATACATCAAAGCTATGAGACCCCGATTCATTTTATCAAATTGAACGACATGCCGAAATTCATGAACCGAAAGAAGATTATACCAATCATTGGTTCCGGTAAAAGCGGTTTGAGGAGGCGTGTTGTACCATTCGCTTCGTCGAGGTGCAAGCGTCACAAATCCGTTTGAAATAATATTTTGATTGTGAAGAATAACGGTAATTCTATGCGGCTTCTTCTTTAATGAATGGGAAACCGGTTCATATAAATACTCAAGTGTTGTGGCTACACGTTGTGCATCTTGGGTTATTTCTTCAGGAAAAACAACGCGGAAGTGTTTCGTTTCAATTTCTTTCCATGCAATGCCGGGCGGATTTTGTTCGGTTCCCAAAGGTAAAATTTGTGCCGATAGATGCGAGCACAAAAAAAAAGCAACGACATGACAGATGAGATAACGCGTTTTCATAGTACGAATAGATTATAATTGAAACAGGGGAGCTTAGGGTATAACATATAAAAGTACAGCAAAAAAATGTAAAATACTCCCGCCTAAAACAAACAAATGCCAAACCGCATGGTGATAAATCATGCGGTGCATGACATAAAATACTACGCCCACGGTATAAGTAAGCCCTCCGGCCAGTATGAGTATCAGACCGCCCAAGGGAATATTTTCCATCATCGGTTTTATTGCAACCAGTGCGACCCAACCCATGACGATGTATAATGTTGTCGAAAGTTTGGGAAATCTTCCTGTGTGAAACACTTTAAACCACACACCGGCTATGGCTGCGCCCCATACAACACCAAACAGTGTCCATCCCCAAGCGCCACGAAGACTCACGAGTAAAAAAGGGGTATATGTACCGGCGATCAATAAATAAATCGCCGAGTGATCCATGATGCGAAAAATTCGTTTTACTTTGGGTTGTGGGAAACTATGATACAGTGTCGAAGCTGAATACAGAAGAACCAATGTTGTTCCGAAAATTGCCGAAGATACGACATGCCATGCATCGCCGCGTAATGCGGAAAAAGCGACAAGCAAAGTCAAACCGGCGATACTAAGAATGGCACCGATACCATGTGTGATAGCATGAGCTAATTCTTCACCAAAAGAATATTCAGGTTGATCGGTTATAGGTTTCATAGGCGTTTATAATTTTCCGGTTACACGCAAAACAGACCCTGTTAGTGCGTTAGATTTTTCAGAGACTAAAAAAGATATCACTTCGGCTATAGATTGAGGTTTTACCCACGTACTAAAATCTGCATCCGGCATAGACTGACGATTGGTCGGTGTATCTATAATGCCGGGTACGACGGCGTTGACCTGAATATTATTCCCTTTGTTCTCTTCAGCCATAGTTTCCGTCATATTGATAAGAGCGGCTTTGGCCGCGCCATAAGGTCCGGCCATCGTATTACCTCTTATACCGGCGAGCGCGCCGATGTTAATTATTTTACCACAACGTTGAGGAATCATTACTTTGAGAGCTTCCCGCGAACATAAAAAAGCCGTTTTGAGGTTAAGATCGATCGTTGCGTCCCATGTTTTGGCTTCAACTTCATGTAACATAGACCACGGATAAATGCCGCCGACAAGGTTGACTAAAGCCAATAACGAATTGTTATTTTGTGATACGGATTGGAATAATTGAGTGACTTCCTCCTCGCTGGTCAAGTTAGTTGAGTAAAATGTCCAAGTTTCTTTTCCGGAAACATATTTGAAAAAGTCGGTTTTTTTAAAATTTTCATTTGAAACGCCGCCCGCGCCGACGCCTACTACGTGATAACCTTCTTCAAGAAGGCATCCACTTAGCGCTTGCCCTAAGTGACCCAATGCGCCCGTAACTAGACACAATTTATTTTGATTAGCAGAATTCATTATAGATAAACTCAATATTAAAACTGACAAATCCAATAAGTAATTTTACGAACCACCATCCCAATTAAACGACAGTACGGTATTAAACCAATTTTAACGGCATCCGTCCAATACGTGTATTTAAAACAAAATTAAGGAGTTTATTTATGAAAAAGATGATTTTCAGTTTGCTGATGATGGGGGCGATAGCTACAACCCAACATATCAATGCACAAGAGGCAAGACCGTTGCCGGATCTAGGGACCGGCGAAGAAGTTGATATTTTCTTTTTTGAAGATGGAGAAGGTTTTATGGCCGATGCACCGATGATGCTTGATATGCCCATGATGAATGTCATTATGGAAGACGAGACGGGTCTCGAAGCAGAGTTTCCACCTATGGGTATGGGTGACGGTGCGGCCGAAAAAATAGATTTATCCAAAGATCAAAAAGATAAAATCCGAAAAATCAGAGGCGAAACAAAAAAACAAAATATCACGTTGCGCGGAAATCTTGAGCTGAAACAAATCGAGTTGCGTGAACTTTTGGACGCTGAAAATCCGTCAAAAGAACAGATTGCAGCTAAAGTAAAAGAAATAGAAAGCTTAAAAACGCAAATGAAAATGAATCATATCAATGCACGGTTGGATTGCCGCAATATTTTGACAAAAGAACAACGTGAAAAAATGGATCAAATGCGTTCCGAAAGACGCGATCGCTGGCACGAAAAGCGTGGGCACAAAGCAATGAAATTCAAACGCTTTTTCCATGGCGGTATGGAATAAAAATAACCGCCCTCTCTTCTGGTATAGCGAAACCGTGAAAACGGTTTCGCTTTTTTATTTGATTAGAATAGTTCCGTTTTGACCCACCGCTATACCTTTTCCGTCATTTGCTGCATAAATATCATATAGATCGACAGAGGTTGGAACATCATGGGTATTCCATACATTACCGTTATCGGAGCTTTCTAGTATTATCGATGTGCCTGACACAAAAACTGAACCGGAAGTTGTAACGCAATCCACACCAAAAAGATTATTGCTCGTATGGCTTGTGGAGGACGCCCATTCTGATGAACCGAAAACTTTTCGAAGCAGGACGCCGTTGTATCCGACGACTATCATATCTCCGTTTTGGGTTTTGCTAATGCCGCGCAGATGTTGGGTTGTTCCACTTGTTTCGCTTACCCAGTTGCGGCCGGCATTCGTACTGCTGCGTATTGTTCCATCAAAGCCGACTAAGACAAAATCGGAATCACTTAATGCAAAACATCCGGCCAATTCGGATGCGGTTCCGCTGGTTCGTGATAGCCAAGTGTCACCTCCGTCAGAGGAATATAAAATCACACCATTTTGACCTGATGCAATACCGGATTTTGTATTTGCAAAATGCACATGCACTAAATGTGAAGTTGTATTACTAACTTTAACGTTCCAATGTTCTCCGCCGTCGTTCGTACGTAATATTTTTCCGGATTCGCCTACGGCTACACCAAGCGAATCATTTACAAAATAAACATCCCGCAGAAATGATGCCGTACCGCTGGTTTGCGATGACCAATCATTTCCGCCGTTGGTTGTTTTTAAAATACGACCATTTGTTCCGACAATGTACCCCGTAGTTTGGGAGGGCATGGATATACCCAGAAGCACGTCGGTAACGCCCGATTGCATCTTTCGCCATCCTTCGTTATCAGAGGCCTTGTTTGCACAACTAGCAATCAATAGCACGGTAATCGGTAAAATTAGGATACGCATAGGGTTTCCTTTGGTAAGACGAGAAAGGATTAAATTAGGATACGTACTTCACTACGGAAGGTTTCACTTAATGTATAGAGCGGAAAAAAGTTAGATTGACGGAGGGAAACGGGATTTTAGCGAATGCGCATACCATTTTTCACATAACCAAAACATAACAACACTGACAAAAACACCGGCAAAGACATCTACGACGTAGTGATAAAAACAATAAACCGTAGAAAAAACCAATCCTGTCATAAACGGTAAAAAAATCCAGAAAAGATTTCGCCGGTAGCGAAACGCATAATATAAAGTAAGTAAACCGATTGCGACATGGGAGCTGGGAAATGCAGCTCCGGGTTTTTCTGCATTGGCGTATATCCAATTCATAATTTGTACAAACCATCCGCCGTCTAAAAACCGAACTTCGCGCATCTCCAGAGGGCCGCGTACCGGTGTGAGTATGTATATAAAATAACAGACATAAAAAGTGACCGTAAAACCCAATAACAAACGAAAATAGTTGGTGTCGCGCTGCGTAAATAAAATAACGCCGAGCGCTGTCGGAACGATATAATATGAAAAATAACAAAAATGAATGATTTCGTTGAACCAAAAATTATTCAAGTGATCATAAAGCCATAAATTGGGATCTGTGCCAAACAATCGAATATCCCACTCAATAAATGACTTATCCCAAAACCCTTGAAATACAATTTGGTTGAGCATGCCGGTTTCAATAAAAAAATGAGCATAAGTCAAGATGACATACCAATGCCTAAACATACGCAGAGCAAAGACAGGCGTATCATGAAAAAAATGAATGATTGTTGCCCCGGCTAAAATGAATAATAAATGCCACAGAACATACGATGTCCACTGATCAAGATTAGCCCGGAAAGCAATAACCATCACGATGATTACAGCCTGATAAAAAAAATAGGCCCAATCCACCGGGTTAATTTTATCTAAAAAGGTTTTCATTTCTTGTTATAACCATCCATTTTTACGATACCAGTCAACCGTCATCTTGCATCCCTTTAAAAGGTCGTAATTAGGGGAGAAGCTTAAATCCCTTTTTATTTTTTCGGAATTAGTGGTCCACGCCACTTGTTTGAGTTCGATTATTTTTTGACGATTCAAAAGAGCAGGGCTTGAAGAAAATCGAGAAAAAAATTCTGCGATGTGAGCGATTCCGCTAATCAGCCACTCCGGGATGGTCAAAGGAATGGCCCATGTACCGGAGGCTTTTTGGATCGTTGAACTCAAGTCTTGCCATGAATATACATATCCGTCATCAACGAAATATGTGTGGCCGGTGCTTTGAGGCGACTCGGCAGCACGAACGATAGCTTCTACTAAATCCAAGGCGTGAATAATCGTGAGATATTTTGTTTGAAAACCAAGTACAGGCTTGATGTGTTTATCAATCAGTTGAAAATAAAAGAAAATATCTTTTTCCCTTGGACCATACACAGCCGGTGGGCGAATAATGGTAATCGGGAGTTTATTCATGAATGATACTGCTATTTTTTCACCTGCCAGTTTACTTTTACCATAGTCCGTCAGCGGGTTTTCAGAGTCTGATTCGACGCGTGGTTTGCCGGGTGTAGAAGGGCCGGCCGCGGCTAAACTGCTGACATGGACTATTTTGCGAATTCCGGGATTATTCTGAAGACATATTTCGTAAAGATGCCGTGAAGCGTCCGCATTGACACGGTAATAATCAGTTACGGATTTTGCTTTGGTGAGACCGCCCAAATGAAAAATAATATCTTTATCGCGTACAGCATCAATCAAAGAATTACGATCTGTGATGTCGCCGTCAATGAGCGTACAAGGCAGGTTCTTTAATAAGGAAAGATCGCTGGTTTTGCGAACAATGCAGAAAACGTCATAGTTTTTTTGTATTAGCGATTCGACCAAATGGCTTCCGATAAAACCGGTGGCACCGGTAACTAAAGCGCGAGGTTTGGTGTTAAGGTGAAGAGTGGAAGACATCAAAAATCAGGCAATCTTCTTATCGTAAATGCGGTAGCGTTTGTACACGTGCGCCCCCATATTGATGAGCGGGCGATTCATAGGAATATTATCTTCCAGAATCCAGGACATTTCCGCCCATTTGATTTTTTTTCGGATGGCTGCTTCAAAAGAGCGATAATAAAAAATCGTATCCATGCCCGAGTTGCGGTGTTCCGGTGTAATACCTAAGGTAATAACGCGAACGGATTGTAATTTACCGGGACGCGTATGCCATAAAAGTTTGATTAAACCGAATGGAAGAAGTTTTCCGTCACGAATCGTGATCAAAGCTTCGTTGATATTGGGAATGGTCAAACTGAAGCCTACCGGAACTCCGTTATGTTCGGCGATAAATAAAAAATCCGGATCCAATATTTGCTTCATCTGCGTGCCAAGATGATCAAACTCGGCATCCGTCATGGGGATAAAACCCCAATTACGTTCCCATGCCGAATTGTAAATAGCTTTGATACGTTTGACTTCGTTCTTAAAATCTTTTACGTTAATCGTTCTGATCGTAAACCCACCACGTTTTTGTATCAGTTCCGCACCGCGTTTTAGTCGTTCCGGCGGAGTATCCGGTACATCAATTTTGTAGGCCAATAAATCTTTGGATTTTACAAAACCATAATTCTCAAAAAGCTGAATATAATATTCGGGATTGTATGTCATCATGATTTGTGCAGGTTCATTCAAACCTTCGACCAATAATCCGCAATCATCATTAGTGGATAAATTGACAGGGCCCCGCATGGTATCACAGCCTTTTTTTTTGAGAAACTGAAATGCCTGATCAAACAATGCCGCCGCCGTTTTTTGGTCATGGATGCATTCAAATAGTCCAAAAAAACCAACTTTGTCCTCGTGAAACGTATTATGATTTTTATTTACAATGGCTGCAATACGGCCTATTTCCTCACCTTTTTCATCAAAAGCCATATAAAAGGCGATATCAATATGGCCGAATACAGGATTTTTCCCTGGGTCAAGAAACTCCTTACGTTCAATTCGAAGTGGCGGAACCCAATTCGGATCATCGGCATAGATTTTCCATTGAAATGAAATAAATTTATCCAGTTGCTTAAAATTAAGTTCTTTGATTGTTACAGACATGTTGCTTTTTTCTTTTTGAAAATGATGCAAACATACATACCGGGTGTTTTACTTTCAATAAGATATTTCAACCGGAAAGTAGGTTTTGGGGAAATCGCTTCCATATGAAGTTGAACAAACTCAGAAAACCAGTTTTTAAAAATCGCTTGCTTTTATAAACCCCTTATTTTACTTTACTTTGCTTTCAAATTTCCATGTTGTTTCGGAGCGCTTGTATGAAACGGATTTCTGTTTTTGCAGTCATTTTTACTTTCCTATTTTCTGCGTTACCGCTGTTTAGTCAGATCGGTAGTTCGTCGGCGATCACGGATCGTTATGGGTCCATGTTTACTTACTCTGCGAAAACGTTAAAGTTTCCTCAATATTATTTCTATCAGAATAATAAACTGTTTATCGGAACCGCAAATCGTGGTATCGGTTCATCAACCAAAGTTAAAGATTACGGCGCTCAACTGGGTTTGAACTTCGGATTCACAGAGTCTTTTGACGTTATTATTAGCGGTAATTTTGTACAAACACCTAACCGTGCACCTAATATTCCAAAAAATAAAATCGTTGGTTTTTTCAATTCAGTAGATGTGCCGGATGAGTTTTATTTAAATCTGCGCTATATACCGTGGGTATGGAAAGACGGTCAATATCGTCTCGGTTTTATGTTAACGCGTAAGTTTAATGGCAACGGTTTTCCCAATGCGCCATTTCAGGTATATCAAACTGAATCGCCGGATGTCGGGTTGAGTTTAATCGGTTCTTATTTTGCCATGCCGGGCATTGAAGATAACGGATTGATGGCGCATATCAACCTCCAGTATTGGAATCACCTAGATGCAGGTAAATACATTGCCCATAACGATGAAGATGATGTACGCGATGCTGTAAACAGCGGTGGTAAATCATTGGCAGATACATCGGTTGTCGAATCAAACACCTCTAGCATTCGTTTTTCGCTTGGTGCGCAATATCCTCTGTTTTTAGGCGGTCGTTATCTTTTTCTGACAGGGGATGTTTATGGATTGTTTTATTTACAAAAACCTCCGGTAGCAGCCTATAGCCGGCAAAATTATGCGTACCTTGCTTTAGGTGCAAAATATCAAGCGTTTAATTGGATGGCCGTGCACGTTGGTGCAGATTTCCGAGTATTATCAGGTTCAGAAAAGACTATTTCCAGCGATCTGCTTGAGATCAACGATCTTACTATCGGCAAATCGGATTATCCGACGTGGCATTTTTATGCCGGTGTGACGGTGCCTTTAGAACCGCGGGTTCGCGTGGTTCGGGCCGATGATGAGAGTGAACTTTACGCCCGCCAATCGAAGATCAAAAAAAATGAAGTGAAAGATATTCTGTATTCCGAGCAGGAAATCCAGAAACGCAGCCAGAATTTTATTCCGCTCAAAGAAATGCGCCGCAGTTATAAATCTATTATCGGTAACCTGCTTGGCGTACTGGAACCCAAAGATAAAAAACCGGTTGAACCGGAACCTCCGACCGACGAGCAAAGCACCGAAGGACAAAATTAATTTTTTAGCCTTATTCCAAAAACCCGCACAACGAAAAATGTGCGGGTTTTTTGTTTTGGGGTGGAATTTATTTATCAAAAACGCTATTCTTTCCTCGTATAAAAAAAACCAAACATCATTCTTTCAATCGGAGTTTTTTAGATGAAATTGAACAAAGAAATTGTAATAGTCGCCGGTGCACGCACGGCATTTGGGAAATTTGGTGGAACACTTAAAGATTTTTCCGCTATCCAGCTCGGCGTTTTTGCTGCACAGGAGACTATCAAACGTGCGGGTGTCAAACCTGAAGATGTGGATCACGTAGTTTTTGGCAATGCATCACAAACCAGTGCGGATGCGATCTATATGGCGCGTCATATAGCGCTCAAGGCGGGACTGCCGCAAACCACGCCGGCTTTGACTTTGAATCGCCTTTGCGGTTCCGGTTTTGAAGCGATCATCGAAGGTGCGCGCCAAATTCTTTTGGGCGAATCCACGATGGTTTTGGCAGGCGGCACGGAAAGTATGAGTCAAGCTCCGTTTGTTGTTCGGGGTACGCGATTTGGTGTCAATCTTGGTCAACCCATGAAATTTGAAGATTCATTATGGGAAGCGTTATCCGATCCGCACTGCGGTTTTTCGATGGCGCAGACAGCCGAAAACTTAGCCGATAAATTAAAAATTTCGCGCACGGATTGTGACCTTTATGCATACCTCAGTCAAATGCGAGCAAAGGATGCAATACTCGGCGGACGACTCAAAGATGAAATTGCGCCTATCGAAATAAAAACCCGCAAAGGTGTAAAGATTTTTGACACCGATGAACATCCCCGACCTGAAACGACGGTCGAAATGCTTCAAACACTTGCACCGTATTTCAAAAAAGACGGCACGATATCAGCGGGTAATGCCAGCGGAATTTGTGACGGCGCTGCGGCCGTACTTATTACAACAGCCGAGATAGCCAAAGCAAAAGGGCTTAAGCCGCTGGGTCGCCTGATAAGCTGGGGTCACGCCGGCGTAGATCCTTCGATCATGGGTATTGGTCCCGTACCGTCTTCGCAAAAAGCGCTTGCGGATGCCGGGCTCAAAGTTTCTGATATGGACATCGTAGAAATCAATGAAGCCTTTGCTCCGCAATATATCGCTTGCGAAAAAGAACTTGGCCTGAACCGCGAAATTACCAACGTCAACGGCGGCGCCATTGCGCTCGGCCATCCGCTAGCTGCATCAGGTGCGCGACTTACTTTAACAGCGTTATACGAATTGAAGCGTCGCGGCAAAAAATACGGTTTGGCTTCCGCATGTATCGGTGGCGGGCAAGGCGTCGCCGTAGTGATAGAAGCGTTATCGTAATTAAACTAAAATAATATCAAATATGACGTGTTTTATACTATTCCCGCCACAACAGCGGGAATAGTGCTTTAGGAAGGACAACGAATGAAAATCTCTATCATTGTGGCGGGTATGATTTTTTTTCTTATTTCATGCGGGCAGGAAAAAAAACATATGTCCATAAAAGAATTTCCGGTGGCGGTGGATTCGATTTTTCAAAAATCATGTGCTATCGCAGGATGCCATTTGCCCGACGAACATGATCTTGCCAAGGCTCTTCACCTGCCCAATAATTTGGATTTATCATCATGGAGCGGTTTGTTTGAAGGCGGTGAGAACGGTGCGGCGGTCGTCGCGTATCGTGCGGACAAAAGCCATATGATGGGACATATTCGTGGTATTATGGATCCGCGTATGCCGCCAAACTACGCACCTTATAACAAAGATACACTGGTCGCATCGAATGTTGCCATAATACAATCCTGGATCGAAGATGGTGCACCGAGTCTTGAGGGGAATATTCCTTTTGAACATGTTCGAAATAAAATATTTACGACCAACCAGATTAATGATATCGTTTCTGTGCTGGATGCGCGAACGCACAATATAATGCGTGTGTTTGATGTCGGGGATCGCCCGCAAAACGAAAGCCCGCACGGAATCGAAGTGAGCCGTGACGGGAAATATTTCTACACATCCATGATTGCAACCGGCGATGTTTTTAAATACGATGCTAAAACCGGCGAATTAATAGACAAGGCGGCGTTACTGGATCCTGTTGCGTTAATAAAACTTTCACAAGACGGATCGAAGCTGTATGTGACCACCAAATTTGAAGTAAATAATACAGGGAACAACGGGCGTATCACCGTGCTGAATACGGGAACGATGTCGGAAATAAAATCTATCCCTGTGGGTGTTAGCCCGCACGGAATTAATCTTTCTAAAGACGGCACTTTGCTGTATGTCAGTGCGGTGTATTCGGATCGAATCTATGTCATCAACACCCAAGCCGATACGCTTGCCTCTCATTTTGATGTGGCGGACGATGTAACACCCACGCCCAAATACGAACCTTATCACATCGGGATGGGTCCGAAAAATAACAGCGGTTATGAAAATTTGCTTTTTATTACGTGTCGAAAAAATGCGCAGGTACGTATTTTCCAACGTACTAAAACAAATAACGGTAATACGTTTACTTTTAAACAAGCCATTAATGTCGGCCACAATACCAACGCAAAACCAATCCAACTGGACGTGTTACCTGATGGGAGCGCAGTTTTTGTGGCTAACTCCAACGATAGCAGTATTACCGTTATAAAAAAGAATGCGGAAGGGTATTATAAGGAAACGGATATTACTGCGCAGACATCCGACGACGGTAAAACGTTTCATCGCCTTGCTCAACCCAACGGTGTCTCCGTGAGTCCGGACGGGTTGCTCGTGTATGTAAGTAACCGAAATAAAGACGGCGCCGTCATACCGCATCACGGCGGCAGCGGAGGAACGGGTTTGATTACCGTTATTGATGTTTCTACAAATAAGATTTTAAAAACATTAGAAGTTGATCCCGACGCGTATAGTGTTTTTGTTTCTTATCCGAGATAAGCGCTCAAAATTTTCATTTGCACCTTGATAGGCTTGATCACTACATTGTCACGAACAAAAAAAGGATTTCTGCTTCATGGAACACATTCACCAGTTTGATCCCGAATTGTACAAAGCCATCATGGATGAAAAAGTACGTCAAAATACGACCCTCGAAATGATAGCGTCTGAGAATTTTGTCAGTAAAGCCGTAATGGAAGCGGCCGGAACAGTGATGACCAATAAGTATGCGGAAGGCTATCCCGGAAATCGTTATTACGGTGGATGTGAATTTGTAGATGTCGCCGAAAATCTGGCTCGGGATCGTGCCAAAGAACTTTTCGGTGCCGCGTACGCCAATGTGCAACCGCACTCCGGTAGCCAGGCTAACATGGCTGTGTATTTTACTTTGATCAAACCCGGCGATACGGTGATGGGCATGGATCTCGCACATGGCGGTCATTTGACACACGGCAGCCCGGTAAATTTTTCAGGAAAAATGTACAAGGTTGTATCGTATGGCGTAAAAAAAGAAACGGGCCGCATTGATTACGATCAAATGGTACGTGTGGCGCGTGAACATAAACCGAAACTGATCATTGCCGGTGCAAGTGCCTATACACGTTTTTTTGAATACGAAAAATTTCGCGCTATTGCAGATGAAATAGGGGCTTATCTTATGGCCGATATGGCGCACCCGGCAGGCCTTATTGCGGCCGGCTTGCATCCCAGTCCGGTACCGTATTGCGATATCGTAACGACGACGACGCACAAAACGTTGCGCGGCCCGCGTTCGGGGCTTATCCTGATGGGAAAAGATTTTGAAAACAGATTAGGCATTACGGCTCCCAAATCCGGACGGTTACGCATGATGTCTGAAATCCTCGACAGTAATGTAATGCCCGGTATCCAGGGCGGTCCGCTTATGCATATCATTGCCGCGAAAGCTATTGCATTCAAAGAAGCGCTTCAGCCCTCGTTCAAAGAATATGCCCGTCAGGTGATGGCTAATGCGAAGGCATTAGCAGAGCAACTGGTCAATCTGAATTATACACTCGTTTCCGGCGGTACGGACAATCATTTGGTATTGGTTGATCTATCCAATAAAAACATTACCGGAAAAAAAGCCGAGCAAACACTTGAGCATGCCGGCATAACGGTAAATAAAAACATGGTGCCTTTTGATGTGCAAAGCCCGCTTGTAACAAGCGGTATTCGTATCGGCACGCCGGCGCTGACGACACGTGGCATGAAAGAATCGGAAATGCGAATTATCGCCGGATTTATTGACCGGGCGATTCGCCATGCTGACCAAATGGAAGAACTGCATAAAATAAAAAATGAAATCACGGATCTTACTAAAAATTTCCCGCTCTATGCATAGATTTTTATTAAAAACAAAATCACAAGGTGTGCTTTTGTTGAGCGTACTCTTGGCGTTATTTTATTTGAGTTGTTCCGGTAGCAAAAACATCAGGAAAACAACTGAAACTAAGTCTGATGCTGAGGCGCCACCTGTAATGGTCGAATCACCTAAAGTTATGCGTTGGTATATCGTTGTAGAGCAAAAAGCAGGTCTCTATAAACGCTATGTAGAACTGTCATACGACGGTCAAATGTCCCAGCTTACGGAAGGAGGACGTGGCCCGGCATCGGTTGTTTTTTTTGCTGCAGATAGTCTGCGTAGATTGGATCGCGATATTGCGGAGATGATCAGTGAAAAAGCAAGTACGTCCGACCGACAGGATGCGATTTTATGTCTAACGGTTTATAGCGAAAGCGGCGATGCCGTCTTAGATACATGTTGGTCTCAAACATCGTGGGGAAACTCTTCCGCATCCGCACGTCGTTTGGTCGAATGGATAAGCCAACAAACGGATAATTTTATTTCCATCAAATAATTTGAGGAGGGCCGGCGAAATCTATAAGTAAAAAATTCGCCAACGCGAATAGGTTTACTCTGGGGGCCGGTCCATATTTGTAAAAAACCTCGGTTTTAAAGCCGAGGTTTTTTATGTAAAATTTATTTCTTTTTACGCTTTTTATTGACAGCGGGTCGCTTTTTAGGTTTTGACTTTGCTTTGGCATTAGTAAGATCACGGAGTGCTGCGCGAACCGGCGTTCCGTCGCCGTGTTTTATTTTAAGCGGCATACAAATTAGTTCGTACTCACCGGGCCGTACATCCGAAAGATTTAAGCCTTCGACGACGACGACTTGACTGCCAAGTAATTTTTTATGCACGGGATGATCAAATTCGGCGTGAAAGCTCTCCACGCTCAAATAATCTACACCAACCAATTTGACTTTCTTCTTGAGCAAATATTCAGCGCCGGTTAAACCTACGGCAATAAAATCTTTATCAAACTCCATATTACCGTTTTTCCAATGCAAGGAGTTTTTGGTTTTGAAAAGAACACGTTTATGGCCTTTGAAGTCAATGTGTTTCAAATCGTCGGCTTCAATATTAATTGTTTTGGGTTTTACTTCTACGACAATGCATGGCCCGATATAAATATCCAAAGGCACTTCATCAATACCTTTGCCGTCGTCAACAAAATGAAAGGGCGCATCCGTATGTGTGCCGGTATGAGCGCCTATTTCCCAGCGCGAGACATTGCACGCGTCGCCTTTTTTCATTTGTATGGGAAGTTGGATATTAACTTTAGGATCGCCCGGCCAGGTTACGATGTCATTGGAAATCGTGAGAGAAATGTCTTTTATTTTCATGCGTCACCTCTCCAAAAAATTGTGATTAAAAAAATACGAATTACGAAAGGCGTCGAAAAAGAAGGGCGTGTGATTAATTCCAATTTCGTGGAATTTGCACGATAATTTTTGGCTCTCCATTAGGAAAAAGTGTCATCGTAGCCTGGTATTTAGCCAAATATTGGCGTGCATTAAAAAGTTCGATATCTCCCATCGAAAAGAAATTCTCATCTGAAAGTGCAGAGTAGCGTGTCTCAAGATTCATACGTCCATGATACGCTTCCGAATCATGCGCGGCCATTACGCGGTTATCACGGATCGTAACGGTAATCATATTATCAAGCAATTCCGTTTTCACATAAAGCCAACGATCCGAAATAGCGGCTGTTGCTTTGATGCAATGGATGATGATATTGTGAAATGCTTGTGAAAAATCGCGATAAATGCCTTTGATCATCGGTAGTTTATCTGCGTACTGCATTTCTTTTTGGATTTGATGCTTGAAATAAAGACTCGACTCAAAAAATCCAAATTCATTTTGCAAGATAGCGTTAATATCCAATTCCATTTCGGCATCTTGCATTTCAAACGCAACTTTAGCGGAAAAACCTCGCATCAAAAGACTGGCTTTATCTACCTGGCCGATGACTTCGTTGAGTCCTTTTTCCAGCTTTCCGCGAAATGCATCTAAATCACTACGCAGTTTTTCATCGCTGACCGATTCGAAAAGCGAAGCGTTTTTTCGCAGCTGATGGAGGAGTAATTCGGCGCGTCCACGCATGCTTCCGAGCGGGGTATTCAGATTATGAGCCACACCTTGAAGTATCAGTGACATCGGGCGGGTCCGGTAAAAATTGATATACTCCAAAATCCGGTCCGAATCCACTGCGCGCGAAGCCGCTTCAGCGATGGTTTCCTGTTGAGCGATTTGATTTTCAAGACGCCGGCTAATGTCGCGAAAGACAGCTTGAATGCCGCCGATCTTACCTTGTGCGTTGCGAAGCGGTATGGCTGAAACTTCAATGAGGCGTGTCGAACCGTCTTTTTTGCGCCAATCGAAAAGGCTTCGCTCGGCATAACCGCGATGCCCTAAAATAGATAATAACGCATCATGGTCACCGGTATTAGCATATATCGTATCAACAGTAAGGCTGTAAAATTCGCTCGGACCGTAGTATCCCAATATTTCTGCGGCCGACTGATTGGCAAGAATGATTTGACCATTTTCGTTGATTACGAAAATTCCGTCCGGAAGGCTATTGATAAGTTCGTCGTATTTATTTTGAAAATCTAAATTCATGGACATTTATTTTTTTCCGATCAGAACACGTTCATAATTTTGAATATCTTTGTAACGTTGCTGATATGTATATCCGGTACTATGCAAAATCTGAGCTACGGCATCCGCCTGATCAAAACCTACTTCCAGTGCGATATATCCAAATGGTGAGGAGGGATCCAAAATATCCGCAGCAATATGGCCAATCTTACGATAAAAAGCCAGCCCATTATCTTCAGCGCGCAAAGCGGTATTCGGTTCATAATCACGTATTTCTTTATCCAATAGAGCGTACTCCTTATCGGAAATGTACGGCGGATTGGATACGATGATATCAAAACGATGTTTCAAACTTTCGATCGAAGACGAATCGAAAATGTCACAATGTTGCCACTGAATATGAGTGTCTGGCAAAATTTTATTCGCGTTTTCTTGTGCTACGACCAATGCGTTTTGACTTATGTCAACAGCTGTAGCTTGTAATTCAAAACCGTGTTTTTTCAAATAATATGCAAGACTGATGATGATTGCTCCGCTTCCAGTTCCGATATCCAGAATGCGAAGTGATTTTATATTTTCACTTTTTCCGCATAAATCCAGGACGCGTTCAACTAAAAGTTCGGTATCGGGTCTTGGGATTAACACATTTCGATTGACGTGAAATGTCAATCCCATAAAATCCGTATGTCCGACAATATACTGAAGCGGTTCGGCAAGCAATCGTCGTTTTAGCGAAGCCTTAAATTCATCGCGTTCATTTTGGTCCAACGGACGATCATAATTGACATACAAATCCATGCGTTTACAACCCAGCGTATGGCATAAAAGCCACTCTACGTTGGTACGTGCGGATTCGATATTTTTTTCATTAAGATAATGTATAGTCCAATCCATGATGGATTTGACTGTCCATACCTCAGGCACGGCAGAACTCATGATTTATACGGTTTCCGATCGGTCTTTTTCGTCTTTAGAGATAATATCTGTGACATGGTACACCAAGGTTCCGGATTCGCTTACTTGTAATTGTGCCATGCCGATGCGGCATAAGTTTTCCAATAAAGTTTGGGCATCCGAAACAGCGATATCCAGTTCCGTAGCGGTTTCCACGATAGTCAGTTTACCATTATGTTTTTGTGCCAGCTCAAGCAGACGGTCTTGGATATACACTTCATTGTGTTTTTTCTCAAGGCGATTTATTCTGCGCAGCTGTACGATCAGCAGAAAAGTAAGTATGCCCGGAACGATACCCATACAAATGCCCGCTCCGATAAGTACACCCAGTTCCGTTGGTTTTTGGGAATGCGAATTATCAGACAGTGCGACTAAAGAATCGTTTTGGGGTGCGGATAATTTAGATTGTTCCGCTGTAGTATAGTTTCCTGTGATCAGATCGGACATCAGTGCGGGTATAAAAATAGCCGCGCTGATCGTGAAGGGGATGATACCAACCCAACACAATATCTTTTGCATAAGAAAGGAGCGATGGGCGACGGGCATAGCGATTAATAGAATTTGTGAAAATGATGTACCGGCCCATGTCCGCTGCCTACTGAAAAAGCGTGGGTTATGGCCAATGAAATATATCGTTTAGCTAAACGTACGGATTCCAGAACCGTGAATCCTTTAGCCAAATGTGCAGCGATAGCTGCGCTGAAGGTGCATCCGGTACCGTGGGTATTTTTGCTTCGAATACGTTGGTGACGCAGATGGTAAATTTTGCGGCCATCGTAAAAAACATCGATGGCTTCACCTTTGAGATGCCCGCCCTTTACTATGATGTACTTAGGACCCATCGCGCGCAGTGTGTCTGCAGCTATCTCCATATCTGAAATCGTTGTTATTTTTTTTCCGGTAAGCACTTCAGCCTCGGGAATATTAGGTGTCAGGACCGTAGCCTGTGGAAGAAGCCGCTCAATAAGTGCACTTATGGCGTTGTCTTGCAATAAGCGATCACCGCTTTTAGCGACCATTACAGGATCTACGACTAATTTTTTTACGCTATACTTACGAAGGCCATCACTAACGGTTTGAATTATATCCGCGTTGGACAACATTCCGGTTTTGACGGCTTGGGGTTTTATGTCGGTGAGCACGGCTTCGATTTGTCGGGAAATCACATCTGTGGTAACATCCATGATTGCGGTTACACCCACGGTATTTTGAGCCGTGATTGCCGTGATGACCGATGCACCGTAAACACCGAGTGCCGAAAATGTTTTGAGGTCGGCCTGAATACCTGCACCGCCGCCTGAGTCAGAACCGGCGATAGTCAATGCTTTACGGGGATTCATCTGTGGTGAGGCGCGTTAAGAAGTTGCGGTTTCCGGAGTCGGCTCCTGAGCCGGTCTGCGGCAATCGTATTCTTTACCGTTGTATGTAAATACATCAAGTTGGTAATCTTTGAGTTCACGTCGCGCATAATCCTGTGCCATACCGGTCGTAATAAAGTAATCAACAATATCCGAATCCAAGTGGCCATCCTTGACCATGAAGCCGAGAATTTTGATACATTCAGAAATTTTCTTTCCGGGTTTATACGGGCGATCGGCAGCTGTTAAGGCTTCAAATACGTCGGCGACGGCCATAATACGTTGTTGTGTATTGAGTTGTTCTGCCGTAAGTCCGTACGGATAACCCTTACCATTAAGCGCTTCGTGGTGCGCGCCGGCCCATTCGGTAACACGGCTAAGCTTATTGGGCCACGGCAATTGCTGAAGCATTTTGATCGTGAGAACGACGTGATCCTGGATTTTTTTACGTTCTTCTTCTGTCAGCGTACCGCGGCGGATGGAGAGATTATACACTTCATTTTCGGTGAGCAGTTGCATTTCCTGCCCTTCCATCATGATTTTCTGCTGAGCGATATTACGCAGACGCTCCAGTTTGGCGTCCTCCATAAATTCACCGCCGATATTACATACTTTGATAAATGCGGCGTCGTCTTCTATTTGTTTTTTCTTTTGTGCGTAGCTTTCTTCTAAGGCGCTTAATTTTTTCTTTTTATCGCGCACTTTGGAAGTTTCTATTTTTGCTCGTTCACGAATATAACGAACTTCTTCCTCACGTTTAAGCACTTCAAACTTAGCCATCACCGTGTGAATACGATCGTAAATAGTTTCCAGTTTTGTGGATTTATCAACGACATATTCCGGTGTGGTGATTTTTCCGATATCGTGCATCCAGCCTGCGATACGGAGTTCGTTGTGTTCGTCTTCGTTCATCGTGAAATCTTTGTACTTCCCTTCGGAAGTATCGCTCATAGAGCGCGCCATAGCGGAAGTAAGTTCCGCTACACGACGGATGTGGCCGCCGGTATAAGGTGATTTTTCGTCGATCGCGGCCGCGATAACTTGGATAAACGAATCTAAGAGGGCACGGAGATCATTGATAAGCGTGGTATTTGTGATGGCTACCGCCGCTTGCGAAGCAAGCGATTCGATCAGTTCCTGATAATCCACAGAGAAAGGAATTGTCGTACCATCGTGCGCTTTGGCATTGAGCAACTGAACGACGCCGATGATCTCATTTTCGTGATTGCGCATGGCAATCACCATCATGGATTTGGAGCGATACCCGGTGTTCTTATCAAACGCTTTTGTTCCTTGAAAATCGAAACCTTCGACATCGTACACATCCGGTATATTGACGGTATTACCAGTCAGCGCAACATAAGCCGAAACTTGTTGTTCATTGCGTGTGCCATCGTCCTTGATCAGTTTTACCGGAGGAAAAGGAATGGTTTTTCCGCTCGTACCACCCATGGCGAAGTTGAGAGACTTGGTACGCATGATCTTAAAAGCGATACCGCGGTCATCGGGAGTTTTTATATACAAGGTACCGCCATCTGCGTTGGTAAAGCTCATCGCTTCAACGACGATCATTTCCAAAAGTGCGTCGAGGTTTCGTTCCGATGACAGCGCCGATCCGATGCGGGTAAGTTTCTTCTCATGTACCAACTGATTTTCGGTAAAACTACGAATCAATCCAATAATACGATCAGTCCGGTCAGCCGACAAATCCGTCAAATGCGACACGATTTCTTCCAATAATTTTTGGACAATCGGGTGGTCTGAGTATTTCATAGTGGTTGTGATTTCCTGCGCGCTCATAATCTCTCTCGATACGGTAAAACCGTGGTCTTTAATGATCAACAATGATCAACGGGAACGGTAAGCATTCCATGATTTGTGAATCACGGCGGCCAAAGTACATTTGATAAAATCACCGGCAATAAAAGGTAAAAATCCTAACGAAAAAGCCGTGGCCATGCCCTGACCGGTATAAAGCTTGAGTTGTAAGGTGCCGATCAAAAGAACAGGTAAACTGGCGAGGAAAAAGGCACCGATATTGTAAAGCAAATTGGACTCTTTCATAACAAGCATACCGGTAAGAAAAGCCATGATCGGAAAAGCCAGCAAGTAACCGCCGGTGGGCCCGATAAGATATGCGATCGTGGATGCGCCGCCGGCAAAAACGGGCAAACCGCAGATACCGTAGAATAAATAAGCCGCCTGACTCAAAGCGCCACGACGAGCACCTAACAAAGCGCCGGACAAAGATACCATAAGCGTTTGCAGTGTGATCGGTACCGGTGTAAAAAATAACGGTACTTCAATCCACGCAGAAACCGCCGTAAGTATGGAAAAACCGATGACCAAAAGAAAATCTTTGAGCATTCCTGCGTCAACGGCTATGGCTTTGGATTTGGAGTTCATATACGTGATCAATCCTTACATTAAAAATATGTTAACAGATAGGGTTTGATAACCTCTTATGTGAGAACGGTCAAATGTACATCCGTGATTGACCTACCGCAAGTTATTTTTAATCTTAATTTTGCGAAGGTGAATCACTGACAACAGCCTCCTCAATACGCGCTTCATCAACGGCAGGGGAGGTACTATTGGTATATCGTACGACGCGGCGCTCGCGAATCACAACAACCTTAATCTGACCGGGGTATTGCATTTCGTTCTGAATTTTTTGTGCGACATTGGAGCTCAGCATGGCCGACTGGGCATCATCCATTTTTTCGGCTTCGACGACGATGCGAATTTCGCGTCCGGCGAAAATAGCATATACTTTAGAAACGCCGTCAAATTGTTGAGCGATTTGTTCCAATTTTTCGATCCGTGCGCCATACGCTTCCAGCGGTTCACGGCGCGCGCCGGGGCGAGAACCGGAAATAATGTCGGCTGCCGTAACAAGTTGTGAAATCGGGTGGATCGGTTCGGCTTCGTCGTGATGTGCGAGTACCGAGTTAATTACGACCTCGTGCTCTTTGCAGCGCGTCGTAACTTCGACACCGATCGTGACGTGACTTCCTTCGTTTTCGTTACTGGTGGCCTTACCGATATCATGAAACAAACCTGCGCGGCGCGCAAGCTGAACATCATAGCCGAGTTCAGATGCCATATTACCGGCTAGCAAGGCGACTTCTTTGCTGTGTTGTAAAACATTTTGACCATAGCTGGTACGGTACTTCAGACGACCCAGCATTTGTTTCATTTCCGGTGCGACATTTTTAATGTTTAGCGAATTGAGCACTTCATCGGAAGCTTTATTCATTGCTGTTTCGACTTGTTTTTTGCAACGCTCGACAACGTCTTCAATAAACTCGGGCTGGATATTCGGCGTCTCCGTGAGGCGCAACATTGCTAATCTGGCGATTTCGCGTTTCACAGGATCCATCGAAGAAAGAACAAGCACTTCGGGGGTATCGTCAATAATGACCTTCACGCCCGTGATTTGTTCAAATGCTTTGATGTTTCGCCCTTCACGCCCGATGATCGCGCCTTTGATCTTTTCATTGGGTAAATCCACCGTTGTGAGGGTTATCTCGGCCGTTTGATCGGAAGCTAAACGCTGGATGGCGTCCGATATAATCCATTTGGCCTCGAAACTTGCTTTCTGCGTAGCTTCACTTTTCATTTGGAGCATCAGTTCGGCGGCTTCTTTTTGGGCCCGTTGCGCAACACTTTCCAAAAACTGTTTCTTCGCTTCTTCGTAGGACAACTTGGTAATGTTTTCTAATTTTTCCATCTGCTGATGGATGACCGATTCGACATGTTGGGCGCGCGTCTGGAGTTGCTCTTGCTGCGTCGTAAGATCTTTTTGTGAACGTTGGAGCAGTTGTTCTTTTTCGACAGTACCGCTCATTTTGTTGCGGATTTCGCGTTCGCGGTTAACCAGCTTTTGCTCGTACTGTTTAAGGCGTTTTTCACGTTCGTCCGTTTCACTGACGATTTTCATTTTGATCTGATGCCAACGTTGTTTGGATTTGACTTCAGCTTCGTTGCGTATGGTTTCGGCTTCACGTTTAGCTTCGCGTATGGTGTTTTCGGCGATTTTGCGAATTTCCGATACTTTGTTTTTTCCGAAATAAGTTGCAAAGACCCATCCGAGAATAAACATCACAATGCCCGCGGCGCACATGATGATAATAGATAAACTATCCATAACTATCCTGTAAGTTTCTTAAGTTTTAACTGTGTTTTTAACGAAGTCTATAATCATTAGTATAGACGTAAAAAACCGCGCACAAGCGGTTTTCACTACAATGAAGAATTTAGAATTTTGTGACTCAAATAGCAAGGAAAGAACAACGAATATGCGGCGTTGTGATCGAAGGTAAAACGTCATGCGAAAAGAGAAGAGAAGCTTAATTTGCTTTCAGTTGTACTCATTATAACAAGGTACAGAAAAACTAAATCGCGAACCCTTGCCTTTTTCGCTGGTAACCCATACGCGTCCACCGTGCAGTTCAATCACCTTTTTGACGATGGCCAGACCGAGTCCCGTGCTGACTTCTCCGGCTGTCGGACGTGCGCTGAGCTTCTGATACGATTTGAATACTTTGTTAAGGTCTTCTTGCGAGAGGCCTTGTCCTGTATCTTCGACATGAACGCAAACTTCACGATCGGTAGGTTCACAAAAAACCCGCACCGCACCGCCGGGATGAGTGTATTTGATCGCATTGGAGAGCAAGTTATCCATTACTTCCAAAATCCGGTTGCGATCGACAAATACATTGGGCATGAGTAAGGGTCGCTCGACAGCTAAACGAATATTTTTTTGTTCGGCGGCACGACGATGCAGATTTTCACACTCGTCTATGATGCGTTGCAAACTTTCGCTGTGTTTTTCCAAGTTAACTTTACCGGCTTCGATGGAACTCCAATCCAACAATGTCGAAACCAGATTTGCCATTTGTTGCGACACTTTATGTACGGTATCCAAGTCGTTTTCAATATCTCGCATCGTAGCGTGTCCGTGCCGGATATCGTTGATCATAAGTTGTACGTAACCGATGATCGTCGTCAAAGGATTTCGAAGATCGTGAGCCGCAATACCGAGGAATTCGTTTTTCTTTTGATTGAGGATTTCAAGTTCTTCGTTTTTGATTTTCAGTTCAGTCGTACGCTCATTGATGATGTTTTCAAGGCGGCGATTGTATTGCTCCACTCTTTGAAGGCGCAGCCGGTGAAACGACCACAACGCCAAGGTGATCAAAACAACGATGGCCAAACGAAAATACCAAGTTTTCCAGAATGGCGGTAAAACATGCAATGTGAGTCGTGTCGGTGACTCACACCATACGCCGTCGTTATTGGATGCTTTTATCAAAAACGTATAATCACCGGGTGCGAGGGTGTTATACGATGCCGAACGCCGTTCATCGCTGTAAATCCAATGTTCGTCCAAGCCGTCGAGTTTATAGGCGTATTTATTTTTTAGTGAATTGGTGTATTCGAGCGCGCTGAACTGAAATGTAAGCCATGTGACGGATGATTCGAGGGTAAGTTCGTCCAATCCAAATGTCGAACGTTCAATGGTAGATTCACCGTTATGCAGCGTATAGCCGGTGATCTGAGGTTTTACAGCGATCTGGTTAAAAACCAACTTGCGAGTATTGACTGAAACTATGCCGTGTACACCGCCGAAATAAAGCGTTCCGTCGTTTGATAAATAATGCGCACCTTGTGCAAAAATATTGGAAGGAAGTTTGTCCACGACATTAAAATTTCTAAAAGCAAACTGATTATCCGGTATATACCTCAGTTGCGAGAGTCCGTTATTGGTAGATATCCAAAAATGATCCGGTCCGGTAGGAATGATATTATATACAGCATCGGACGGTAAACCATCGGCTATGGAAATGGAACGAAATGTTTCTTGTCGAATATCCATCAAACTTATACCATTGCCGTCCGTACCGATCCAAAGATGCGGATGAGCCGTATCCGGATCCAATGCGATGGTCATAATTTCATTTCCCGAAATGCTATTTTTATAAGACGGGTTACCTTTAAAATGTTTCCAATTATTGGTTTCGGGTTCAAATCTGTTGAGTCCGCCGCCATAGGTGCCGATCCACAAACGATTTACATGATCAGATACAATGGTACGAATAAAATTGTGACTTAAACTGTTCGTGTTACCATTTTGCGCAACCCAACGTTTAAAACGATTATTCGACTCGTCCCAAAGATGTAATCCTCCATACGTGCCAATCCATAGTCGGCGAACACCGTTTATGGATTGTGCATAAATGGCGCGTACACGATTATCGTTCAACGAGGTGGAGTCTCCCGGTCGGCTAACGATTTTTTTAATAATACCTCTCTGTAAATCAAACCAAATCAAACCTTCGCCGAATGTGCCGATCCAGTAAAAACCGGCTGGGTCTTTGTAGATAGAAGTGATCCATACCGACGATGTGTTATCTTCCGTAGGTTCAAGATAAGTTGTAAACGATCGTTTCTTTTCATTGTACACGATCAAACCGCGGTCCGTGCCGGCCAGTACTAATTTTCCATTGGCGCTATGATCTTCAAATACAGCGGCGACCCGTGTGCTTCGGAGCGTGTTGTTTTGGATATCGTCAGCGACGATGGAAAATTTTGGTGGCTTACTATCTAATAAACTGACGCCTTCGCCGCGTGTAGCGATCCATACTATTCCGGAGCGATCTTCCATAATCCAACGTACATCATTATGTCCCAACGAATGGGCATAATTCGGATCGTGATGGTATGTTTTGATAACCGTCCCATCGCTATTCATAATAAACATCCCGTGCTGAATGGTACCGGCGGCCAGATGACCGTTTTGTAAACGCGTGACGACGTTAACGCGTTCGTGTGTTAAACTTCGTCGTACCGATACCGTGCGCAGATCCACGCGGTCCAAACCGTCTTGGGTGCCAACCCACAAAAGACTGTCCCCATCCGCAAATAACGCACGAATAGTGCCGTGACTCAGTACAAGACCGGGATAAATTTTTTCGATGCGTTCTGTTTTTAATCCATCGGGTGCTTCCGACACGCGGCAAAGGCCGTTACCGGTGCCAACCCATACGGCGTGATTTTGTTCAGCCAATGACCACACACGCGGATGCGGTAATGATGTTTCGTTATGCGGGTCGTGCGACACGTGTACGAACTTTTCAGTTACCGGATCAAAAATATTAACTCCGCCGGAATTGGTACCGATCCATAGTTTGCCATCGGAGCGACGTAAGATGTATTGTATGCGTAGGTCACTCAGGGTATGATTTAGACCGGCTATCGGTTTGTATGTTTTAAATGTAGAGGTGGTTCGGTCAAATCGCGCTAAACCACCACCCCAAGTACCAAGCCATAAACGCGCTTCGTCATCTTCGACGATGGAAGTCACATTGTTATTGGGCAGAGTGGTCGAATCACGCGGATCGTGTTTAAAATGAATAAATCTATAGCCGTCATAGGCGTTGAGCCCGTTTTCAGTACCCATCCAGATGAAGCCGAGCCGGTCCTGGTAGACCGTATAAATGGTGCTGTGGGATAAACCGTTTTCTACCGTGAGTTGACTAAAATGATCAGGTAAGGATTGTGCGTACGTATTCTGCGGCGCGGGATTAAGCCAATAACCCGTAGCAAAAATAAGGAGAGATTGGATGATGACACCGAACCGAATCATGAACTCCCTTTTGTAGCAAGGATGACCAATGGCAATCGGAATTTCGGCTGTGTTTTATGATAAGAACCATACCGGGACCGGATTAGAGCCCCGGTATGAATATAGACATACTTTGCAGTGGATGCAATATACTACAAACCGAGCAGGCGTTCCACAAACTTAGTGTCAAAATCCCCACTTACGAAATTTTCATTGAGCATCATCCTTTTCTGAAAGGGGATCGTAGTTTTGATGCCTTCGATGATAAATTCGTCCAATGCTCCGCACATCTTGCTGATGGCTTCAGTACGGTTTTCTCCCAAAACGATCAGTTTACCGATCATCGAGTCATAGTTGGACGGGATTTGATATTCGGCATACGCATGCGAATCAACACGAATACCGTAACCGCTCGGAATATGAAACGCATGTATTTTTCCGGCTGACGGACGGAAATTGTGATCGGGATCTTCGGCGTTAATGCGGCATTCGATCGCGTGTCCACGCGGTTTGAAATCCGACTGCTGGAACGGCAGTTTTTCTCCGGCGGCAACGCGGATCTGCCATTTGATCAGGTCAATGCCGTATACCATTTCAGTGACGCAGTGCTCGACCTGAATACGCGTATTCATTTCCATGAAGTAAAAATTCTTTTCTTTATCCATCAAAAATTCGATGGTGCCCACGCTTTCGTAGTCTACGCTTTTTGCGCCACGTACAGCGGCTTCACCTATTTTTTGACGCAAAGCTTCATCCACCGCGGGCGAAGGGGATTCTTCGATCAGTTTCTGTTGACGACGTTGCATTGAACAGTCGCGCTCGCCGATGTGAAATACGTTGCCATGCTGATCGCCGATGAGCTGGATTTCGATGTGGCGCGGTTTTTCAATGAATTTTTCGATGTATACATCCGGATTCCCAAATGCCGATTCGGCTTCCGCACGTGCCGTGTTATACGCATTTTCAAACTCCGATTCCTCACGAACAATACGCATTCCGCGTCCGCCGCCGCCGGCGGTGGCTTTGATGATCACGGGAAGCCCGGCTTCTTTCATGATTTCGCGGGCATGTTTGATATCCCGCACGATACCGTCGCTTCCGGGGACAACCGGTACGCCGGCTTTTTTCATCGTATCTTTAGCAAAAGCCTTATCGCCCATTTTTTGAATCATGTGAGATTTGGGGCCGATAAATTTGACACCGACCGATTCACAGATTTCCGCAAACTTGATATTCTCAGAAAGAAATCCGTAACCCGGGTGAATGCCGTCGGCACCGGTTATTTCTGCGGCGCTCATGATCTGTGGAATATTCAGATAACTTTTGGCACTTGGCGCCGGACCCACGCAAATGGCTTCATCGGCAAAACGCACGTGGAGTGAATTGGCATCCGCTTCGGAATATACGGCCACCGTTTTGATACCCATTTCACGGCATGCGCGAATTACGCGCAACGCTATTTCACCGCGATTGGCGATCAGAATTTTTTTGAACATACTTCCTTCCGGTTAATGATACATGCCGGCGCACAAGCGCTCGTATGTGTTATATAATACATATTATGATCGTTTATCAATCAGATAGTTACTGCCGTCCTTTTTCTTCACCGCTTTTTTGACTTCGGCGGCGATTTGGGCGATCTGTCCCATACTGCTCAACTCGCGGTTTTCGTTGCTTACCACGGCAATCGAAATAGACATAAGCGGAAACTGATCCATTTCGTCTTTTCGGTTTTTTGTTATAATATGGCCCGCTTTACGGTCTGTTTCGTCATACAGGGACGGATAAAAATCATCTAATCGTTCGATAATTGTTTTACAAATCGTTTCCACTCGATCGTAACGCGAAACGATGAAGACGAAGTCATCCCCGCCAACATGGCCGACAAAATCTTCTTTTGCGCCCAGTTCGCCGATCACATCAAGGATTATACGTGCCGTACCCTGAATGGCCTCATCTCCGCTTTTGAAACCGTACTTATCGTTGTATGCTTTGAAATTATCCAAATCCGCATAACAAACGGCAAAAGGCGTTTTTTGTTTTTGATTTTGCGCTATTCTAAAGTTGATGTCGTCTTCGATCGCATAATTTCCCGGTAATTTGGTCAGGGGATTTGCACCGATGCTTTCTTTATAGCGACGGATCAAAGCTTCTAAACGGGCCGTTAATTCCTGATGATCCACGTCTTTGGTGATATAGTCATCGGCTCCGGTTCGCAAAGATGCTAATTTGTCGGACAACTGATCGCTGGAGCTAAACATCACAATCGGGACATTGCGTGTGGACGGACGCTCCTTGAGTTTTTCGCGAACGGTGTGCCCGTTGATGTCCGGCATATTGATATCCAAAAGAATCAAATCCGGCCGTATGCGGGTCATGATTTCCAAGCCTTCGCGTCCGCTTTCGGAGGTGATCACTTCAAAACCTTTGTTTTGGAGTATCGTCGAAAAGATAAAAATTTTATCCGGTTCATCATCGATCATCAATATCTTTTCACGAAAATCCATACTGCTTTCGATTGTAAAATGTTAACCGATGAAAACGAGCGAAATTATCAAAACCACAGACGAAAGTCAATCAAGGAGTTCAACCGCATACTGCTCAAAAACCGAATTATTGTGACACCGCGTCATTGATAAAATCACACAAAGGCTTCATGGCTTTAAACCCTTTGATCACATGTTCTTCAAAACGCGGGTTGGAAAGTTCTTTGTCGGATATTTTATGCAACACGACATAACTCGTGTATTTAAGCCATTCGGCATGCGGGTGCGAAGCCGGAAAACCTTTGGGCATAGTTTTCAATTTTTCCGGTTGGAGCGCGTTAAAATATTTTTTGAATACGGGTGCCTTGATGATTTTTTTTAAGCCGTCGGCTTCTTCCGCCACATAGTTACGCATTTTGAGAAGAATATCCGATGGCGGCATGTACAAACCCCCACCCAGCATGGAAGCGCCGGGTTCGATGTGAATGTAATATCCCGCTCCGCTGGATTTACGTCCGCCCGGTGCAAGGAAAGCACCAAAGTTGGTTTTGTAGGGTGTTTTGTCTTTGGAAAAACGCGTATCACGGAATATTCTGAATATACAGTCTTTGGGTTGCAAAGAAGCCAACGACGGGTCCACCACGGTCATATCGCCGATCAGATCGCCCACAAAATTTTCAAACGACATCTTGGCCATAGCGTAATCATCGCGATGGGTATCAAACCAGGCCTTTTTATTATTCTTTTTCAGGTTTTTTAAAAAACCGAGAATCGTACCGGTTTCCACAGAAAGCCTCCTTGCTTAGATAGTTGGGCATGAAGTAAAACGGTACGCGTAAAGTAGTTTCTGAAAAAACTATATTCCATTACTTTTAAAATAGATCAATAAACCGCTTGATTATAAACGTCCCGGTGCCTATCATGTTTTTATCTTTTTGATTTCAAATTGAATTCTATCATTATTACCCAATTACATTGTTATGTCTGAAGTATTCTCCGGGATATTGGAAACGGATCCCAAAGGTTTTGGATTTATTCGCACGCTCAGCTTGACGCTATCGCCGTCACCGAAAGATGTTTTTGTACCGCCCGGAATAATCACTCAAAATCGTCTGCGCCCCGGTGTTCTCGTTGAAGGAACAGGAGCGCCCGGCGACAAAGGCAATACACGTGTCGCTACGATTACGAGTGTGAACGGTATGGATCCCGAAGCATGGAAATCGGTGCAGGATTTCGGAACTTTGCAAGTGATCCAACCCAAGGATCGGATTAGTCTGACAGGGCACGAACAAAACACCTCCATGCGTGTGGTGGATCTTTTTTGCCCGATTGGACGCGGTCAGAGAGGGTTGATCGTAGCGCCGCCCAAAGCAGGTAAGACAAGATTGCTTCAGGAATTGGCGCACGCCATTTCGATGAATAACGACGACATCACTATGATCGTTTTGCTGATCGATGAACGTCCTGAAGAAGTGACCGACATGCGCAGGTCTATACGCGGTGAGGTTTTTGCCAGCAGCAGCGACAGCGCGGGGGCGCAACATATTCGTCTTGCACAACTCGTACTCGAATACGCCAAGCGCAAAGTCGAAGCCGGTAAACATATTGTTCTTTTGCTGGATTCGCTTACACGCATGGGCCGCGCATTCAATGTGCAACAAAAAAGCAGCGGACGAACGCTGTCCGGCGGCGTTGACATACGCGCACTTGAGATTCCCAAACGTATTTTCGGAGCGGCGCGTAATATAGAGCACGGCGGATCACTGACGATTCTTGCAACGGCATTGATCGAAACCAACAGCCGTATGGATGAATTGATCTTTCAGGAATTCAAAGGGACCGGTAATATGGAGCTTGTGCTTTCGCGCGAGCTTTCGGACGAACGTATTTTTCCTGCGATTGATTTGAATAAATCAGGTACGCGTAATGAAGAGCTTTTGTTTGGCAACGATACGATGCGGCATCAAACCTTGCGGAGGTCACTCGCCCGCATACAACCGCGCGAAGCGATGAAGCAGGTTCTTGAACTTATTCAGCGATTTCCTGATAATGCGTTGTTATTGGATCAGGTGAAAGGATAATCATATGCGTCAGCGTCTGACACAATTGGGAATCATCGTCAGTGTTTTTGTTCTTTTTTTGTCGGGATTTGATGCCTTAGATCAGCAGCGGTACGCGATGGCGTCGCTGTATCTGTTATGCGTGGCGCTGTATATTGCCGTATGGCGGATCAGTCTTCACGTAGTGATGCAAAAACAAGTGTGGCTGACATGGGTTGGCACGTTTGTTATCCTCATAGCAGCGATGGATTATTTTTCTCAAGGAAAAAAATATCTGCCTTATGCTTATATTTTAGCCGCTATAATCAATACGATTCCGGTATTTTTCAAACGCCGTTCGGCCAAATCCTAATCCGCGCATCTGTTATCAAAAAGCTTCACCGATGCTGATATAGTATCCGGAAGTTTTTTTGCCGTAACCGAAATCCAAACGCAGATTCAGTTTTTCATTTTCGTCAAATGCAAAACGAATGCCGTAACCGTAAGAAGTTTTAAGATCGGTAATCCGGTAGTCACTTATACGGTGGGCTACATCGCCATAACTGCCAAAAATCACACCGCCGAAGCGCCAATATACGGGAAAACGATATTCTGTTTGTGTGACAAACATTCCGCGATCCCGGTACCGGCCGTAACGATAACCCCGCATCATCATTTGCCCGCCAAATAAAGCTAAATCAGTAAAGGGCGGTTTACCGGTCTCTTGAAAAAAATACATTTGAACGGCGGCGATATGATTTCGAAAGAAAGGATAATAGCGTCGTGCGTCAACAATGATCCGGTTGTAACTGTAATCACTGCCGAGCCATGGTTGAAACGGTACAAATGAAACGATAATATTGCCGCCGGAGGTAGGATATTGCGTATTATCTCTGGTGTCGTAGTTGGCCATAAAACCAAGTCCCGAGCGCAATCCGCGGCGTGAGCCTTCCGTTGAGGTGTTGGATAAAATCCCGGTATTCTCGCGTTCGATAATACGTGTGTGGTCAATTTCGTATTGTAAACCCGCGTAGAACTTAGGTTTCCACTGCTTTTGGAGAATAAGCGAAAACTTAAATGTGCGCGGCGTAAATTTTTCCAGCGACGAATCGGGTGTATCGGGGCCGACACCATAGAGTACATCCGGGTATTTGAGAAATGTAATTTCTGTAGTGCCGTGATATTTTTCGCGATCCCAATAATGATCGGCATACAATCCGGCGGTGAATTGTTTGTTTTGTGTATATATAACCGACGGTACTAGCGTTGTAGGTTTGGCATTTTCAGGAAACGGTTTACGAAAATAAATAGCCGCAATGGCGCCATAGCCTAACTTTGTTTCAGGTGTGTAAAACAGAGCGGGGATGACAAGAAAATTTTTTTTGATGCGGGTTTGTAACGAATCATTTTCTTGTGCGTTTAGGAACGGGGCCGATATAGAGATACAGCACACGAGCCGCAGAATACAAGAGCGCGTGAAGTTTGTGAAGATCATAGTTGCAATGTTTTAAAAACGAAAAAGGGGTAGTTTCTTGCGAAACGGCCCCTTTTTGCTGTGAACGCTCGAAGTTTCCTCCGACACCTCCACATAGACGGTTATTTATTTAATTTATTCAAAATAAAAATCCAGATTTGCGGGATATACGCGCCGATGATGATCAGCAGTAAGCCGATCATCGTCCATTTATTGACGATCGTACTGGAAACAAATTTATCCAATCCGACATTAACGATACTGATCCACCAGCCGATGACCATGCATGTTATCCCAACCGCTTGCGGGATGAGACGGCGAATAAATTTATCCATGTACGGCCTGCTTTAAATTAGAAAAAACGATGTTATCCTTCGTGTCGTTGTTTGTTGTCTGGCAGGACTCGCCTTCACAGCAGCGGATTTGAACATTGTGACAGCGGCGGCACCGGTAATGTCCATGCACAAACACAAAACCTTCCGCACTGCCGCAGAAAAAACACTGTGATGAAGAAACCATAGATATAATAAAATGAAATGGCGAGTACCGTATGAAGTAAATTAAACGGGCGATGGATATATTGCAAGGATAAAAAAGTAAAATAAAAACGGTTACACCGGGTGGACGTGTAACCGTTTGTAAACAAACATGAATTTGTAATTCAAAAAAACTACCGCATGATCTTACGCTTCTGATTTTACCGTTTCGGCTTTTCCATAATGACCGTTGGAGCCGGTAGCCAGTATGACGGGTTCGCTATGTTTACCCGTAACGCGTTTGAAAAACTGAGGAACTCTGTTTTTCCAATCATCAAACTTCAGATACACGATCGGTACAAAAATCAACGTGAGGAACATCGAACTCGTCAAACCGCCGATCAAAGCCCAGGCGAGACCTGTTTTCCATTCCGCACCGGCGCCGCTGGCTAAAGCAATAGGCAACATACCGATCACCATCGCCATCGTGGTCATCAGAATGGGGCGGAGTCGTGCGCTGCCGGCTTCCATCAAAGCATCATAGGTTTGCATCCCTTGCGCTTTCATGTCATTGGTACGATCGACAAGCAAGATGGCGTTTTTCGCAACCAGACCGATCATCATGATCATACCGAGTAATGAAAAGATTGAGAGTGACTTGATGGCTAAGGCAAGCGCAAGCAACGCGCCCACGCCGGCCACGGGGATTGAAAATAAAACCACAAACGGATACAGGTATGAATCGTACAGCGCCACCATGATAAGATAAACGAAAAGTACGCCGGCAAGAAAAGCCAATCCCATACTGCCGAAACCTTCCGATCGGTTTTCTTCATCGCCGAGATAAGTGAATGTAACATCCTTACCGAGTTTATCTTTTTCCAAAGCGATGGCTTTTTGGAAATCCTGCACCACATTACCGCTCGGACGTCCGAGCACCTGTCCCATCACGGTTATAGAACCGATACGATCCTGACGTTGCAATTTGGAAGGGCCGGCCGTTTGATAAATCGATGCAAATTGTTGGAGTTCGATTTGTTCGTTACGGCTATTGATAAAACTCAGATGGCGCACGTCGTTGAGGTTAGAACGATCAAATTCGTCGAGGCGAATGCGTATCGTATATTCGTTGGCGCCGTCGCGAAATTTGGAATCTTCATCGCCGGTCAACGCAATGCGTAGCGTTTGCCCGATATCGGCGATGGTCAGACCGAAAGCCGCCATTTTTTGACGATCCACTTCGATGCGCGTTTCGGGTTTGCCGTCTTCGGCTGAAAGTTTGACGTCGGTTGCGCCGGGTACCGCGGCCAAAATTTGCATCGCCCGGTCCGCGGCGTGTTTCATGTCGGCTTCATTGGTTGCGCTGACCACGATTTGTATCGGAGTTTGATTGGCCGTGCCAAAAATACCGATCGGATTTACGCGCACTTTAACTCCCGGAATTTCGGCGATGCGCGCTTTGATCAGTTCTCCGACTTCATCCGTTGATTTGGTACGCTCGGATTTGTCCACCAGCGTAACATTCAATTCGGAAATATTATTCGACGACATCGTAAGAAATCCGTCGCTGGATGCGCCGACATTGGTAAATACTTTACTCACTTCAGGCATCGCGGTAATGATCTTTTCGGCCTGTTGTGTCGCATGATTGGTTGACTCGATGGTCGCACCCGAAGGAAGTTCGAGGAAAACGGCGAATTCACCGCGATCGCCCTGGGTAACGAATTCATTACCGATAAATCCAAAGGGAACCAACGCACAGCTCGAGAAAAACAAAAGCACCGTTGCGGTGACTACGGTTTTGCGATGGGATAAAGCCCAACGCAACAAACGCAGATAATGATTTTTAAATGCTTCATAGAGGGCTTCAAACCATAATGCAAAACGACCTAAAAAAGTGCCGTTCGTCATTCTCTCCAGTTTGGAAAAACGCGAAGCGAGAAGCGGAGTCACTGTAAATGAAACAAACAAACTCATCATCGTGGAAACCGTAACTACGATGGCAAACTGGCGCATGATGTTTCCGATAAGGCCAGTGGTCATGGCCAGCGGCACAAATACGACCACATCCACGAGCGTGATGGATAACGCCGCGAAACCGATTTCGTTACGTCCGGTGATCGCTGCATCGCGCGGTTTTAAGCCTTTTTCCAAATAATGATAAATATTTTCAAGCACGACGATCGAGTCGTCCACCAGAATACCTACGACTAACGACAACGCGAGCAAGGTCATCAGGTTGAGAGTAAATCCCAGCAGGTACATGGCAAAAAATGTGGAAACAAGTGACGCCGGGATCGCGATCATCACGATGATCGAATTTCGAACGCTGTGCAAAAACAAAAACATGGTCAACGCAACCAGTACGATGGCCAGCATCAAATCAAATTTGACCGCATTTGCCGCATCCACGGTAAACTGGGAACCGTCTTGAGCGATCGTAATTTTTAATTTTATGTTTTCATAATCCTTTTCCATGCTTACGAGTTCCGCACGAACAAGTTCGCTTACGCGCACGGCATTGGCATCGGATTGTTTTTGAACCAAAATACCGATGGATTCGTTTCCGTTAATTCGGCTCAAGGTTGACATGTCTTTTTGACCATCATGCACTTCAGCGACATCGGATAACTTGATATCTCCGCCTTGTTTGGAGCGTCCGACGACAAGTAAGCTCAACGCTTCGACAGATTCAAATTTTCCCGCAACGCGAACGACAAACTGGGTGCCTTCTTGTTTGATATTGCCGGTCGGAAAATCAAGGTTAGAGGCTTTGATCGTTTGGGCTACGCGTGCCAGTGATAGGCCGTAAGATTTGATTTTTTGCGCATCCAGATTGATTTTGATTTCGCGCTCGTTACCGCCGACCAAAGTGACCTGTGCGACACCGGATTGCTTGGCGATGCGCGGTACGACGCGGTCTTTGAGAAATTGATAAAATTCACGCGGACCCATCGAACTGGTCGCACCCATACGCAATACCGGGAATTCGTCCAATGCAAATTTGGTAATGACCGGTGTTTTGACATCGCGGGGCATGGTCGCAAGGATACCGTTGACTTTGCGTTGCGCTTCCTGCAATGCAAGATCAATATTGGCAGATTGAGTCAAACGAACAAATACCAGCGAAAAACCTTCCTGGGAAGTCGAATTGATACGGGAGACATTATCCAAACCGGAGACGGCTTCTTCGATCGGTTTACTGACGGAGTTTTCCACTTCGGATGGAGAAGCGCCGGGATAAATCGTACTGATGGTGACTACCGGTGGTGCAAATTTTGGCAACAGTTCATAACTGAGCTGATTGTATCCGAAAATACCAAGCACCGTAAGCGCACCGAAGATCACGACGATCAGGGACGGACGCTTTATGGCTAATTCTGTTATACTCATTTTTTATTTTTCCTGCTTCGTTGGATAGCGTTACACACTAAAATGTTACTGGGCGACACGGATAGTGGATTGATCCTGGAGGTTGTTTTGTCCTTTGATCACCACGTTTTCGCCTTCTTTGAGACCGCTCAATACTTCGATTTTGTGACTGGATGCAACGCCTACCACAATATTACGCAGTACGGCTTTATCCCCTTCGACTACGAATACTTGCGGTTTTTTTAAGCTGCCGACCAAAGCTTCGCGTGCGATGACTACGGATGTACGTTCTACAAATGTTTTAAAGTCAACGCGGGCAAACATTCCGGCTTTGAGCGGATTTTTGGAATTATTGTTGAGGCTCAGTTCGACCGGATAGGTGTGCGCTTCATCCGCTTTGGCGCTGATGTTTTCTACACGGGCTTCAAATTCCATCCCGGGATAAACATCGGTGGAGACCACAGCTTTATCGCCGTTTTTGATTTTAAATACGTCGTGCTCGGCCAATTGGATTTTTACTTTCAGTTTCGAAACATCCACGACATTGGCAATCACGGTGCCGGGAACGACCATCGTTCCGAAATCAACCGAACGGGACGAAACGATGCCGCCGATCGGAGTCGTGATACGCGTATCATTGTACTGACGGCGTGCCACGATGTATTGCGCTTCGGCCGATTGGAAAGCCAGGCGCGAAGATTCGATCTGACTGGTCGAGATCGCGTTGTTTTTAAAAAGTTCTTCGTTGCGCTCGAGGTCTTTTTTTGTTTTTTGATAGTTTGCTTCGGCAAGCAGGTAATTGGCTTTTTTTAGTTCGTCATCCACCTGTGCGATGACCGATCCGGCGCCTAATTGATCGCCGACTTTGGCATTGACGCTCACCACACGACCTTGTGTTTCCGATACGATGGCCACGTCATTATTGGCCGTGATCGTACCGACGACGGATATCGCTTGATCGATTTTTTCCATGACCGCCGGTGCGACGGATACGGAAACCGATGTGATCGCGATCGAAGCATTCATTTTGGAAGCGCTGCGCACTTTGTTATTCCACAAACCGAGCGCAATAAAAGCTATGACCGCAAAAATCCCGAGTGTTATTTTTAGTTTACGCATGATATAAAACTCCATTTTATAGTTTTTTATTTAAAAATTATTCGTTTTGTCCGATGGCTTTTTGAAGACGCGCTTGAGCCAATTCAAAATCCACGATCGCATTGGTATAAGCCGTTTTGGCTTGAAGCACGGAAACTTCGGCATCTAATAAATCGGTGGTCAGAGCGACGCCTTTTTTAAATTTTTCGGAAGTAATACGATAGCTTTCTTCCGACTGCTCTACCGTCTGACGGGTAACGGAAATTTTTTCTTTGGCTTGTTGCATCGCCAGATAGCTTTGGGTCACTTCCAGGCTGATACCGTCTTTGATAAGGCCGAGCGCATCTTTGGTTTGTTCAACGACCGCTTTGGCTTGCTGCACCTGATGTGCCGTCGCATTCCAGTTCCACAAATCAAAAGTGGCATTCAGACCCACATCCCAGGTGTACTTAAAAGCATCTTCAGAGGGAAAAATACGTTGATTGGGTCGGTTATAATACACGTTGCCTTGCAGCGATACCTGCGGCATGTAGCTACCTTTGGCTGCACGGACGGACGCTTCACCGGCTTGAATACGCAATTCCATAGCTTTTACATCTTCACGGTTGGTCCAACCTTTATAGAGCAGGGAATCATAGTTTGAAAAAGTACGATCCGTGTTTTGTATTTTGGAAACGATTTGGATCTCTGTGTCGAGCGATTGGCCGATCAGATTATTGAGATGTACCATTGCCAGTTTGACTGCATTTTTGGCGTCAATCTGTAAAAGCTGAACATTGGAAAGCTGTACCTGCACTTTGAGCACATCGTTATTGGTGATCATACCTTGCGCATAAAGATTTTGGGCATCTTTAAGATGGGCTTTGACCTGTTCGAGGTTTTCATCCACGACTTTGTTGTATTCGATCGCTTTAAACAGATTCCAATACGCCGTGCGCGTATTAAATACGATATCTTTTTTCTCTTTGCTAAAATCCAAAACCGCTGCTTCTTCGGAGAGGCGTGCAGCCTTTTCATTGGATTCGAGTTTCATACCCGTGAATACATTGTATTGTATTGTACCTTTGAGGAGGTAGCTGTTAAGAATAGCCGGCGCTACTTTGGAAACGATATCTCTGGACGGAATACCGGGGCCAAAAGCATTAGCCGGAATTGAAAATTCGCCGTCCGGTACTTCACTCAAACGCGTATATCCGGCCGTCAGTTTGGCAGACGGTAAGCGGTAGGTACGCATTTCTTTCGCGCGGGCCGAAGCGCCTTGCGCTTTCATCTCGACGATGCGCAGTTGTTTGCTGGTTTCAACCGCCATTTTTACGGCCTCTTCTTCGGTCAGGGCGCGTTGCGATTGGGCAAAAATAATTTTTAGGCTAAAAAGAAAACTCAAAATGAGCACGATCTTGAATATCCGGTTGCTTTTCATATATCAAACTCCTTGTGGCGTAATCGTGGGTAAAGCGACGGTGGCGCTGACGGAAAATGTTTTACGGGCGTCGGCGGTAAGGATGCCTTCGAAAAATACTTTCCATATACTTTCAAAAATCTGCGGTGCCGACTGAGACAACTGCATGATAACTTGCGGATTCATCATGTTTTCGATAATGCCGAGGTACATCATGATGATCAGTTTTTCATCGATATCGTTGCGTATGGAACCTTTACTGATGCCTTCACGCAAAACGAGACCAAACTGTGCCGCGATCCGCGTGTGGCGCCATTCGTGTATCTGTTGCCACATGTCGGGCAAGTGTTTGCGCAGATCGGCTACGAGTTCACGGCTAAGGTTACCGTTGACACGCAAAAAATACGTCGGCATTTGTCTCAACTTATCTTCAAAACGCATCGTTTGATCGCCGATGATACGATCACAAAACGTATCGCATTCGTGCATGGCCGACTGTATAATGCCCTGTATCAACTCTTGTTTACTTGGGAAATACTGGTACAAGGTTTTTTTGCTCATGCCGAGGTTTTCAGCGATTTCGTCCATAGTGACTTTGCTGTAACCAAATTTGACAAAAAGCTCCAAAGCGGCTTTTACAATGCGGGTTCTGATTTCAAAATCTTCGGGCACTTTTGGACTCCTTAAAATAAATTTTAATGACCCATTCAAACGTTTGGAAACTTAAAAAGTTTCATTAGTTTCCATTTTTTCAAAAAAATTAGCCGATGTTTAATCTAGCTAAATCAATTACTTAATCATTTTCGAGAAAACTATATTTGTTTTCTTGGTTTCCAATATACAAAAAAAGTGACTTTTGTCAAGTAATTCTTTCATTTTTGTTGAACTTGGGTATCCTACGTGATACTTTCGAAGTACCTTTATAGCCCACCCCATATACAAGGAGGTTTTTATGAAACGCGTTACCGGTTTAGGCGGAGTTTTTTTTCGTTGTGAAGATCCGGGTTCGACCATGGCATGGTATCAAAAGCATCTCGGGGTTCAACCCGACGGATACGGCGGTAGTTTTTTTGAGTGGCTGGAAAAAGATAATACGGAGGAGATCGGCATCACGGCGTTTAGCACGATGAGTAAAAAAACAAAATATTTTCATCCGAGCCGCGCTCAGTTTATGATCAATTTTCGCGTGAAGAATCTCAAGAAACTGATGGAAGTATTACGGGCGGAAGGAGTTCAGCAAATCGGTAAGATCGAAACTTTTGAATACGGTTCTTTTGGTTGGATACTCGACCCCAATGGCGTAAAAATCGAATTGTGGGAACCGGTCAAAGGGTATCGCTTTAAACGCAAACGATCAAAAAAATAAAATGTGGTATTATGGTGTAGTTTGTTAATACTATTGCGTGATAAATATTTGCGGAGTAAGTAACGTTTGCGTCACAACAGAAAAAACTTGAAGTCGGAAAAATGCCTGTAAATTCCGCAGACTTTCACACGTCAGTTGCACGTTGTGTTAGCCCGCTTTTGTGTTAATGTGAATTTTGATTGCTTCTTCAATAAACGCTCGTCCAAAAGACTCTACTTTTTTGTGTTCAAGATTGTTGAAGTTATAGCGACAAACAAAACTTTCGTTATCTGAGGAATACATAATTTCTCTCAATGTTGGAATGGATGAATTATTTATTTGGTCAAGTTTCTCATAGAAAAACGGACTTTCTTCTCGTGAAATGAAAACACTTACTCCATTTGAGATTTGATTTCGCATTGGTACGCTCGGTAGCCCAAAAAAGAACATATACCTAGAGTGACTCTGACCTGATACAAAATCTAGTCTGAAAAACCAGCTACGTTTAATTATTACACCTTGTAGGGCGTTCATGTATTTTTCAAAATCAATCACATCAAACCCAATGAATTGAACATTAACAATGCCCGATAATTCATTTATTGTGTCAACGGTTTGCTTAAAGTAATTTCGCAAGAGTTCCATTGCGCTTTGCCAAACATCATACCGAACCCTAATTTTATTCTCTTGTTGGGTTTTTAATTGCATCATCAAAGAGCGTGCCCACTCCAGTTTGTTTCGTTGTTCACTAACTGCTCTTTCATATTCATCTATACTCTCTTCAAGAGTGTCACAGATTAGTGAAATAAAAGGCGTTAAGTCGGTGCTATGACTTGTCTCTAATGCGTCATAATATCTCGCCCTATCATCACGAGTTACAATTGAAATAGGGTATCCATGTCTCATCAAAACAAGATTCATTAAGATGCGTGCGGTTCGCCCATTACCATCTACAAAAGGATGAATGTAGACAAACCAAGTATGAGCAGCGCAGGCTAAAACTACAGGACTTGACGTTAATAAATATTCTGATGCTGTAACTTGCTCCAACCAATTGCAGAATTTTTCCATTTCGTCAGGAACTTTAATATAAGTAGGCGGTTTGTATCGTGAGCCTGAAATTTCAACTTCCGAAAGTCGGTATTTTCCGCAATTCACATTGTCAATTCCATTTAAGATGGCAGCGTGAATTTGACGTACATCATGTGCGGTTATCGGTCTTTCTGTTTTAGACGCCAATTCTTCAAAAAAATCCATCGCATGGGCTAAATTTTTGGCTTCGAGAGAGTCTTTTAAAGGTTTACCTGTAATTGTTAGGCCCTGCTCTACCACCATTCGTGTTTCTCCATAATCCAAACGATTACCTTCGATGGCGTTTGAATGGTGAATGTTTTTAATGCGAAAATATTTTTGAATTTGCTTTAAAACTTCAGGAGTCAACTTTCCCTGACTTCTTAATAGTTTTACACGTTGATCGATTTTTTCTACTAAAGGCAAGATGCCTTTGTCATATACATATGAAGTTCCATTAATTAGAATGTCGGGTATATATTCTGTCATGTGAAAACCTTTTCTTCAGGTTATTTTATTGTTTTTCTAATTCCACTTCGTTTGGAGGATGGCAAACTACTTTCAATTATTAGTTAATATATACCTATTTCTTCCTATAAAGCAAAACTGTTATCTAAGGATTTTTGTAACATTCTCTACCCGCCAAACATCTGATACTTGCACAAACATAAAAGAACCATCCTTCCTATCGGACGAAAAAAACTTAACCGAGTTTCCGGCTTTCATCGCGAAAGAAAAACGTAACAACTTTTATAGAAAAAAGCGATGCAGGGCATTCTTTATTTCAATTATGAAACTTTTCAGCGACGACGAAAGCTTGTGGGCCTTGTGCGTTCGCCGAAACCAAGGCGTTCAATGGTTTTTATCTAATTTAAGGCAGGATGATATTTTATATACGGCGCTTCATCAAAATGAAACGCCGGAAGAGAAATTCTGATTATTCGTAGATCGGCTAAACGATGATTACCCCCACACCGATTGGCGTGATGGTATTCTAACTGTTCATCCGATAATTCGGTGATTCTTTCGTCACAAAAATATCGTGCGGATGGCTTTCTTTGAGTCCGGCACCGGTCATTTTCATCAACCGGGTTTTGCTTTTCATCGTTTCGATGGATTCCGCGCCGCAGTATCCCATAGCCGCTCTTAAGCCGCCGACCATTTGGTACACCACATCGCTCAAGCGGCCTTTATACGGCACGCGTCCTTCGATACCTTCCGGTACGAGTTTATTGGTATCCATTTCGTCATCCTGAAAATAACGATCTTTGCTGCCTTGCTTCATCGCCGAAAGCGAACCCATACCGCGATAAACTTTATATTGACGGCCTTCATACAAAACGGATTCACCCGGGCTTTCTTCCGTGCCTGCGAAAAGACTTCCGATCATTACCGTATCGGCGCCGGCCACGATCGCTTTAGCGATATCGCCGGTTTGTTTGATGCCGCCATCGGCGATGATGGGGATCCCCGCTTTGGCGGCGACGCGTGCACATTCGAGGATCGCCGTGATTTGCGGTACGCCGACACCGGCGACGACGCGCGTGGTACAGATGGAACCGGGACCGATACCGACTTTGACGCAATCCGCGCCGGCTTTGATCAAAGCTTCGGTTGCTTCAGCCGTTGCGACATTGCCTGCGATAATTTCGATCTGCGGAAATTTTTGTTTTAATGTTTTGACCATTTCCAATACGCCGCGCGAGTGCCCGTGCGCGGTATCCACACCCAAGACATCCACGCCCGCATCCAAAAGCGCTTGCGCCCGTTCGACGGTATCTTTGGTTACGCCCAAGGCGCCGCCTACCCGCAAACGGCCGTGTTTATCTTTGCACGCATGGGGATACATTTTCTTCTTTTGAATATCTTTGACGGTGATGAGCCCCTGCAAAATATAACTATCATCCACGACAAGAAGCTTTTCGATGCGGTGTTTGTGCAGTATCAACTCCGCTTCATCCAGTGTCGTGCCGACTTTGGCGGTGACCAGATTATTTTTGGTCATCACGGTGTCAATCGGGTTCTGGTAGTTGGTGGCGAAACGCAGATCGCGATTGGTCAGAATGCCGGCTAATTTGCCGTCGGCGTAGGTGATGGGAATACCGCTGATTTTATAACGCTTCATCAAATCCAACGCGTCCGAAAGTTTGTGTTCCGGTGTCAGCGTGATGGGTTTCATGATCATTCCGCTTTCGGAACGTTTGACGCGATCGACTTCGGCTGCCTGATATTCGATGGAGCAGTTTTTGTGTACGATACCTATGCCGCCTTCGCGGGCCATTGCTATGGCCAATTCCGATTCCGTGACCGTATCCATCGCGGCGCTGATCAGGGGAATATTTAAAGTAATGGTTTTGGTAAGGCGGGTATTCACTTTGACCAAATTGGGCAATGTTTCGGAATACATCGGCACGATCAGGACATCATCAAATGTGAGGCCTTCGCCGACAAGCTTATTTTCAAAATTGAGCGACATAACAAGCTCCTTGCTAAAAAAAGTTGCGCAATATAGTCGGCTAAACCTACAAACGCAAGTCAGAGAGGGCTTTTTTGTGCCATGTATGCAGATTGCATCTATCGTTAAAAGTTATGTACACTATGTGCTTTTGCAAGCCTCATTCAGAACAGTATCCTTTTTTGTCGGAGCAGAGCCACGGATACGGAATACGTTCTCGCCAAGCCGCTAAGAAATTGAATAGTTTTTTCCTTTGCGTCTTTACGAGGTGATTTACTCACGAGTATTAAGAATCAGAATGATCAATGACGAACTCATTCTCACCAAGCCGCTAAGAAATTGAATAGTTTTTTCCTTCGCATCTCTGCGAGGTGATTTACTCACGAGCATCAAGAATCAGAGTGATCAATGACGAACTATTCTCGCCGAGCCGCTAAGAAATTGAATAGTTTTTTCTATT